>DATNJP010000303.1:0-23248 GCA_035603855.1 Luteibacter sp.
CCATCACCTTGTCCACCGGCTACATCCAGCCGATCTCGTCGGACGACGTGGCCGATTTCGTGGTCGAGCTTTCGCTGGCGCCGCCGGCCAATGGCGTGGTCGAGATCGGCGGGCCCGAGAAGATGCGCATGTCCGAGCTGCTGGCCCGGTTCCTCAAGGACATCAAGGATCCGCACGAGGTGGTCGGCGATGCGAAGGCGCCGTACTTCGGCGCGGTGCTGGAAGACAACAGCCTCATTCCGGAAGCGGGTGCCAAGCTCGGCAAGATCGACTATCCCGCCTGGTTCAAGACCTCGATGTATGCCGCCTCCGCGTCCGCGGCGTAAACCCCTGGATACGACGGTGAAACTGACGCCACCGCCGGTCGCGTTCCTCGAGCGGTACAACGGGGCGGAGTTCGCCCCGTTGTACACGGGCACCGTCAGCGTCTCCGGTGGCGAGGCTAGTCACGGGCGCGCGTCGGGCGTCGCCCGTTCCACGGATGGCCATCTGGACATCGTGCTGCGCCTGCCCGAGGAACTGGGTGGGCCGGGCGGTGGCACCAATCCCGAACAACTCTTCGCCGCCGGTTTCGCCGCCTGCTTCCACGGCGCGCTGAGGCTCCTGGCCACGCGCGAAAACATCGATATTCCCGATGCCCGGGTGACCGCGGCGGTCACCTTCGGCCGCGACCCGGTCGACGGGCTGTTCACCCTCGTCGCCGAGGTGAACATCGCGCTGCCCGGCGTCCCCCGGGCCACCGCCGAAATCCTCGTCCGCAACACCGAGCGCATCTGCCCCTACGCCAAGATGGCGCGACAGGGCATCGAGTGCATCGTGCAACTGGCGGACTGACCTCCCAGTCACCTCCCGGCGCATTGCCTGTCACGCCAGGTAATTGATCCCACGTCACATTTCCTTTGGTCGCAGCCGGGTGGCCTACTACTACGGCTGGTTCCCAGGGGATATGATCCGGGCGCGGACGGACTCGAGGGGAGGATCGCCGCGAGGGGCGGGGCTGACGCTCCGTGCCCAGAGGATGGATGCATGGGGAAGGTCGTCGAATTTCTCGCGCGCGTCGGGAGCGATGCGTCGTTGCGGCACGGATCGGCGGATACCGTCGATACGGCGCTGCGGGACGCCGGTGTCGACGACGATGACCTTCGCAGGGCAGTGGGGGCGAAGGATGGCGACGCCCTGCGCACGTTGTTCGGCCAGCGCGGCAATCTGGTGACCCAGATGCCGATCGGTCCCGAGCACGAGGAAACGGAGGATCCGCTCGATGACGAAGACGACGATGGAGACGGCAAGCCGGACGAAGCCGTCTCCCATGTGCCATCCCCGGATCCCAGCCGCTGAGGCCGTGAAACGCTGCCTGCGACATGTCCTCACCGTACTGGCCGTCTGTCTGCTGGCGGTCGGGATGGTGGCGCACGCGGCACCGGAAGATGCAGCGAATCCGTCGTCGCCCGAAGCGATCCTCAACCGCGCCGATACGATCAAGATTTCCGATTTCACGGCGTTCACCCGCCTGCTCGACCAGTTGGCGCCGTACGACGCGAAGCTGGAGCCGGCGCTGCGCTGGAAGCTGCGCTTTCTTCAGGGATGGCGTTACACCTGGGTCGGCGATTACGAGGCGGCCAGGAAGGCGCTGGAAGACGTGGCGGACAACTCCACCGAAAGCGTGCTGCGCTTCCGCGCCACCGCGACGCTGATCAATCTCCTCGGCATCGGTCATCGCTACCAGGACGCATTCATGCGGCTCAACCAGCTGCAGGAGTTGATGCCGTCCATCCGTGACCGCAAGGCGCGTTTCCAGGGACTGGGCGAAGCATCGCAATTGCTGAGTTCCGCGGGGCAGTTCGAGCAAGCCGAAGCCTATGCCAGGGACATGATGGAGAACCCGCCACCCGGCCAGACCATGTGCATCGGCGCCCAGCACCTGCTGCGCGCGCAGCGCGAAGCGAATCGCCTGGACACGCTGGATCCGATGTACGAGCGTGCCATCGAAACCTGCTCCGGCGGCAACGCCGATGTCTTCGCCGACAACATGTATGCGGACATCGCGTACTTCCATCTATCGCATGGGCGTCCCGCGGAGGCGATAAAGATCCTCACGGAGCATCGCGATGGCCTGCGGGCGCTCAACTATCCCGCCTTGCTCGCCGAATACGACGCGACGCTGGCGCAGGCTTACCTGAAGCTCGGTGACGTCGCCAACGCACGCCGCTTCGGTCTTTCCGCGGTGGCCGGTTCCATCCGCGACGAATTCACCGACCCGCGGCGCATCGGCTACGAGGTGCTCTACCAGGTGGAACAACAACTCGGTAACACGGCTGCCGCGCTGGGTTACCACGAGAAGTACATGGAGGCGGACAAGGCATACCTGGACGACGTCGGCGCGCGCAGCCTGGCCTTCCAGATCGTCGACCAGCAGTTGCTGGCGCGCAAGGCCGAAGTCGATTCGCTCAACAAGCAGAACGAGATCCTTCGCCTAACCGGCGCACTCGACCGCAAGGAAGTCGAGACGGGACGCCTCTACATCTTCGTGCTGCTTGCCAGCCTCGGCGCCATCGCCTGGCTCGTACTCTGGCTGCGCCGCTCGCAACTGCGCTTCATGAAGCTGGCGCGTCGTGACGGACTCACCGGCATCTGCAATCGCGAGCATTTCGTCGAACAGGCCGAGCGCGTGCTGGCCTACGGCGCGCGTTCGGATCGGGGCGCCTGCCTCATCCTGTTCGACCTGGACCACTTCAAGAACGTCAACGACACCTATGGCCACGCCATCGGCGACGAAGTGCTGAAGCGTGCCGTGGATGTATGCCGTCGTGCGCTGCATGCCTGCGACGTGTTCGGGCGCCTTGGTGGCGAAGAGTTCGCGGTGCTGCTGCCGGATTGCAGCCCCGCACAGGCGCGCGCGCGTGCCGAGCAGCTGCGTCTCTCCATCGCGGCCACCTCGGCCACGCAGGCAAGGCCGAACCTTGCGGTGACCGCGAGCTTCGGCATCAGCGGTACGGTGCAGTGTGGCTTCGAACTGCATCGCCTGTTGGTCGTGGCGGACGCGGCGCTTTACCGCGCAAAGCGTGCTGGCCGAAATTGCGTATTCATGGGCGACACGGGCGACATTCCTGATTCGCCGTATCTGACCGAAGCGCGAGGCTAAGGCCCACCAACTCTCCGTTGTGCGACCTGCCGCACACATCGAGGTGTTTTGTACCTCGTGCGGGGGATGTCCGCGCGTCGACAAAAACCAACCATCGCCAATGCTCGTCCCCACTCATGAATACGGAGATGTTTATGAAAGGCTTTGGCAGGTGTCGTGTGCTGGCGATTTCCATTGCGTGTGCGTGCGGATGGTCAGCCGTCCACGCGGCGGATCAAGCCATCACGGCGCAGTTCCTGAATCAGAATCGCGTGCCGATGTACGCGGCGGACAACGATACGTTCGTTACCACCGATACCATCGTGGATGCCGACGGAACGCAGCACACGCGCATGAAGCGCTTGTACAAGGGCATGGACGTGATCGGCGGCGACGTCGTGATCCATAGCCGCCAGGGTGTATCCGTGAGGGATCCCAGCCTCACGTTGCGCAGCACCTTCCGGCCGCAGGCCACGCCGGCGATTTCGGCGCAGCAGGCGACGTCGACCGTGAAGTCGGACTTCCTCGCCACGACGAACTTCACCGCACGCCCGGGCAATGTCACGGCGTTGCCGAGCCCGCACCTGGTGATCTACGCACGTGGCAACCAGCCTGTGCTGGCGTATGAATCGCTGGTCGTGGGAAACTCGAATACCGATGGCCCGGCCGTGATGCGTTACTTCACCGACGCGAACACGGGGCAGGTGCTGGCGCACTGGAACCTCATCGAGAACCTGGCGGCCAATGGCACCGGCAAGTCCATTCTCTTCGGCGACGTGCCGTTGACCACCACGCAGATCGACGCACCGAATGGCACGACTTTCCAGTTGATCGACCCGACGCGTGGCAATGGAAGCGTGCACAACGGTACCGGTCTCGATGCCGTGGGTATCGTGTTGTTGCCGAACTACCTCGATGGCGCACCGGTGTTTACCAGCACCAACAACCTCTGGGGTGACAGCACGATCGCCAACCCGGCGAGTGCGGCGTCTGACATCGCCTATGGTCTTTCCGCCGCATGGGATTACTACAAGACCGTGCACGGGCGCGACGGCATCTTCGGCAACGGCACGGGCGTGGATAGCTACGCGCACTTCCAGTTCCTGGGGTCGTCGTTCAACGCCGGATGGCTCGACACGAACGGCGAAGACCTGCCCGATGGCGTGCAGCCGGTACGCGTCATGCTCTACGGCGACGGCGGCGAGAACGCCGGCACCGACTTCCTGCCTTTCGTGGCGCTGGACGTCGCGGGCCATGAAATGAGCCACGGTGTCACGGGCGCCACCGCGAAGCTCGTCTTCGCGAACGAATCGGGTGGTCTCAACGAGTCGACGTCCGACATCTTCGGTTCGATGGTGGAGTTCCACGCCAAGGATCCGCATGAGCCGGGCAATTACCTGATCGGCGAGAAGCTGTTCGCGTCGAATCCGGATGGCACGCTGGCATTGCGCTACATGTTCCTGCCGAGCCTGGATGCATCGGTCGATCCGAACACCGGACAGACCGTTGCTTCCGCGGATTGCTGGGACGCGACGGTCACGACGCTCAACCCGCATTTCGCTTCGGGCGTTGGTAACCATTTCTTCTATCTGCTGGCCGAAGGCACGAAGGTGCCGCATGGATTCGGTCCGGGCACGACGTGGAACCTCACGCCGGCCAACCTCGTCTGTGGCGGCAGCGCCCACCTGCTGGGTGTGGGTCGGGATGCCGCACAGAAGATCTGGTATCGCGCGCTCACGGTCTACATGACGGCCAACACCGACTACGCGGATGCGAGGACGGCGACGTTGAACGCCGCCAGCGACCTCTACGGTTCGTACTCACCGCAGGTCAGGGCGGTCAACGCGGCATGGGCTGCCGTGAACGTCCATTGATTGAAGGGGCGGGGCAGGCGATGCCTGTTCCGCCCTTCGGACATGGATGAACAACCATAAAAAAAGGCCGCTTTCGCGGCCTTTTTCTTTAACCCGTCGCAGCTGGAATCAGCGCTGACGAGCCTTGAAACGCGGGTTGCTCTTGCAAATCACGAACACTTTGCCGCGACGGCGAACGACTTTGCAGTCACGGTGACGCGACTTCGCGGACTTCAAAGAGGAAAGCACCTTCACGGCCAGCTCCTGAGACTTTACGGACAAGGAAAAACGGGATTGTAACGAGCCTTCCCCCTTTACGCAAGCGCCGGGAAGCATTCGTCTTTTAGCCGAGGCCCAGCTTTGCGCGGGCCTCGCGGACGGTGCGCAGGAAGCTTTCCAGCACCGGCGACGTATTGTCCACGCGGGAGGCCACGGCCAGCAACAGGTGTGCCTCCGGATCATCCACGGGAACGAAGGTGATGCCTTCCAGGTGGACCGCCCGCAGTGAGGCAGGAACAAGGGCGACACCCAGTCCCGCCGCCACCAAGGGGAGCAGGGAAGGGATCTGCTGGGCTTCCTGGCGCACATTGGGGCGGAAACCGGCCTTGTTGGCGAGCAGGGTGAGGCGGTCGTTGAGCGTGGTGGCCTGGGTGCGTGGGGAGGCGACGAAGCGTTCCGTCGCCAGCTCGCCCATGCCGACCGAGGGCCGCTTCGCCAGCCGGTGGCGCGCGGGCAGGGCGATGACCAGCGGTTCGTGGTCGATCACTTCCACGTTCAGCTGACGCGCGTTCGCCACGCCTTCCGGGTGGGCACGCAGCAGGCCGACGTCGATCTGGCCCGAAAGGATGGCGTCGTACTGGGCGCCGGTGAGCATCTCGCCCAGGTGCAGGCTGACGCCAGGTGCGGCATGTGAGAACCGCAGCAAGGTTTCCGGCAGCGCGGGGTGGAATGATACGGAGACGGCGTAGGCCAGCCTCAGCTGCCCGGTGAATCCGGCGGCCGCCTCGGCCACGACCGTCCTGGCGCTTTCCGCCCGGGCAAGGATGGCCTTGGCCTCGACCAGGAACAGGCGTCCCGGCTCGGTAAGGGCCACGCGACGGCGATTGCGGTCCAGCAGGCGCACGCCCAGGTCGGCTTCGAGCGACTGGATCTGCTGGGACAGCGGCGGCTGCGAGATATGCAGGCGCTGCGCGGCCTGGGTGAAGCTCAGGGTTTCCGCTACTTCCACGAAGTAGCGCAGTTGGCGCAGGTCAAACATAGTCGAAATTCATATAAGTGGCCGCTGAAAGATATATTGGCCGGAATTTCCTAGGAAATCTATTATCTGTCTCGACCTACCACCAACCCCTCCCCCTGGGTCGGTAGGTCCCTCGCCCCGCAGCGACGCTAATTACCGGCATCTGGCCTACCTCCCCCCCGAGGCCCATGCTGAGGCGTCACCTGCGGGGCGACTTCTTTTGTGGCCTCGCCATCCATTCCAAGGCTAGTTGTGGGAGCCGGCTCCTATGGGAGCGAGCTCCTATGGGACCAACTCCCTGTGGGAGCCGCTTCTTGTGGGAGCCGCTTCAGCGGCGATCCCGCGGCAGCGGGCCTGTCTTCGGCAAGCACCCCATCGCCGCTGAAGCGGCTCCCACAAGAGCGGGCCAGGTTTTGGCAAGCACCCATCGCCGCTGAAGCGGCTCCCACAGGAGCGGCTCCCACAGGAGCTGCCCCCACAGGAGCTGCACCGGAGGTCCTTCAGGCCTCCGGGGTTGCCCCAGCAGTTCCCCGGGAAGCCCGAATCAGACCTTCGAGGTGAAGTCGCAGCCTGTGCTTGCGCGCACCGTGCCTTCATCGGTGCCCGGTGCCAGCTCGATCAGGTCCAGGCCCTTCGGCGTCACGTCGAACACGGCCAGGTCGGTGATGATGCGATTCACCACGCCCTTGCCGGTAAGCGGCAGCGAGCATTCCGTGAGGATCTTCGGCGTGCCGTCCTTCGCGGTGTGTTCCATCACCACCACGACGCGCTTCACGCCGGCGACGAGGTCCATCGCGCCGCCCATGCCCTTCACCATCTTTCCCGGGACCATCCAGTTCGCGATGTCGCCCTCGCAGGTGACCTGCATGGCGCCGAGGATGGAAATGTCGACATGGCCGCCGCGGATCATCGCGAAGGAGTCCGCGCTGGAGAAGAACGACGCACCCTCGCGGGCGGTGACGGTCTGCTTGCCGGCGTTGATGAGGTCGGCGTCCACTTCCTCTTCCGTCGGGAAGGGGCCGATGCCGAGCAGGCCGTTTTCGGATTGCAGCCAGACATCGACGCCATCCGGCAGGTGGTTGGCCACCAGCGTGGGCAGGCCGATGCCGAGGTTGACGTAATCGCCGTCGGAGAGTTCCAGGGCGGCGCGCTGCGCCATCTGTTCACGTGTCCAGGCCATGGTGTTCTCCTTCAGGCGCGCACGGTGCGCTGTTCGATGCGCTTGGACGGCGCGGGATTGTGCACGATGCGGTCGACGTAGATGCCCGGCGTGTGGATCTGGTCGGGATCGAGCTCGCCCACCTCGACCATGATCTCCACTTCGGCGATGCAGACCTTGCCCGCCGTGGCCGCCATCGGATTGAAGTTGCGCGCTGTCTTGCGATAGACGAGGTTGCCCGACGGGTCGGCCTTCCACGCCTTGACCAGGGCCACGTCGGCCACGATGGAGCGCTCCATCACGTACATATTGCCGTCGAACTCGCGGGTTTCCTTGCCCTCGGCCACCTGGGTGCCGTAGCCCGTGCGGGTGAAGAAGGCCGGGATGCCAGCGCCGCCGGCGCGCAGCTTCTCGGCCAGCGTGCCCTGCGGGGTGAATTCCACCTCGAGTTCGCCCGCCAGGTACTGGCGCTCGAACTCCTTGTTTTCGCCGACATAGGAGGAAACCATCTTGCGGATCTGGCGGGTCTCCAGCAGCAGGCCCAGGCCTACGCCATCGATACCGGCGTTGTTGGACACGGCGGTCAGGCCCTTCACGCCGGAGTCGCGCAGCGCCTCGATCAGTAGCTCGGGGATGCCGCAGAGGCCGAAACCGCCGACGGCGATCGTCTGCCCATCAGCCACGAGGCCGGCCAGCGCCTCACGGGCGGAGGCGACACGTTTGTCGCGCGAGTGCGACTTCACCTGGTTCATGCGTCATCGATTCCATCCGGACGGTCCCGCCGCCGGTTCGCCCGCCATGATAGCCGAGGCCCGCCACGGCCCGGGGTAGCCCTTTGGTCCAATCGCCCCGGGGAGGTCGTGCCGGGTTCCTGCAAGAACTGGCGCGTGGACGGCGTTTTGATTGGCGATCGGCGATGCTCATGCCCTTTGGCGTCCTCAGTTCCGAATCCCACGAACCCCGAGCCTGGAGAACCCAACGTGAGCAAGCAGAAGATCGGCGTGATCGGCATGGCTGTGATGGGCCGCAACCTCGCCTGGAATATCGAGAGCCGCGGGCACGCGGTGTCCATCTTCAACCGCAGCAAGGAAAAAACCGACGAAGTCATGTCGGAAAGCCCGGGCAAGAAGCTGGTGCCGACCTACACGCTGGAGGAATTCGTCGACTCGCTCGAGAAGCCGCGCCGCATCCTTCTCATGGTGCAGGCGGGCGCGGGTACCGACGCCGTCATCGCGCAACTCCGACCCCTACTCGACAAGGGCGACATCCTGATCGATGGCGGTAACACCTACTACAAGGACACCGTCCGCCGTGGCGAGGAATTGGCCAAAGATGGCTTGCACTTCATTGGCACCGGCGTGTCGGGCGGCGAGGAGGGCGCGCTGAAGGGGCCGTCGATCATGCCCGGTGGCCCACGCGATGCGTACGACCTGGTGGCTCCGATTCTCACCGAGATTGCCGCGAAGGCACCCGATGGCGAGCCGTGCGTGGTGTACATCGGCCCGGGTGGTGCCGGCCACTACGTGAAAATGGTGCACAACGGCATCGAATACGGCGACATGCAGCTGATCGCCGAGAGCTACGCGGTACTCAAGCATGTCGTCGGCCTGACCAACGAGGAGTTGGCCGATGTCTATCGCGAATGGAACGAGGGGGAACTCGACAGCTTCCTGATCGAGATCACCTCGAAGATCTTCCGCAAGAAGGACGACAAGAGCGGCAAGATGCTTGTCGACGTGATCCTCGATCGCGCCGCGCAGAAGGGCACCGGCAAGTGGACCAGCCAGAGCGCCCTCGACCTCGGCGTACCGCTGACGCTGATCACCGAATCCGTGTTCGCGCGCGTGCTGTCGTCCATGAAGGAGGAACGCGTCGCCGCCAGCAAGCAACTGGCAGGCCCGAAGACCGAAAAGTTCGCAGGCGATCGCAAGGCTTTTGTCGAATCCGTGCGTCGCGCGCTATATATGAGCAAGATTATTTCTTATGCACAGGGTTTCGCCCAGTTGCGCGCGGCCTCGGACGAGAACAAGTGGGATCTCGACTACGGCGCGATCGCGAAGATCTTCCGCGCCGGCTGCATCATCCGGGCCCGCTTCCTGCAGAAGATCACCGATGCCTACAAGAAGGACGGGGCGCTGAAGAACCTCCTTCTCGATCCGTATTTCCGGGACATCGCGAAGGATTACCAGTCGGCGTTGCGCGAGGTGGTCGCCGAGGCGGTGCGTGTCGGCGTGCCGGTTCCCGGGTTTTCGGCAGCCGTTGCCTACTACGACAGCTATCGGGCGGAGACGCTGCCCGCCAATCTCATTCAGGCCCAGCGTGACTTCTTTGGCGCGCACACCTTCGAGCGCCTGGATGAAAAGGGCAGTTTCCACGCGGAATGGGCGGAATAACCGCCTGAACGAGCCCGTCGCGACCCGGCGCAAGCCGGGTCGTCTCGTTCATAAGGCGCTGTAGGCGCCGACCTGTGACGAGGGTCCGATGCGGGGTGCTGGCGCTGTAGGAACCCTCCCTTTAGAGTTGTAGGAATCGGCAGTACACCAAGCGTCGGTGTATCGTGCCGTGTCCAACGAGGGAGTACGTTGTTTCATGTTGAGAAGTTCCCTGATCGGCGCCACGGCGCTGGCGGTAGCGCTTGCCGGATGCTCGACGCTGCCTCAGCCGCGCGACGATGGTTCGCTGCAGCGAGAGGCGCTGGCCGGCACTGAAAAACCGGTACCCAAGCCGTTGTCGGTCGGTACCGTCAATCCGCCGGTCACGGCGGCCCCGCAGCCCGACGTCACCACGGGTACGGGCGAGTTCGTCAAAGCCGTGGGCCTGCCCAAGGCGAAGCCCGTCGACGCCGGTGCGGGCACCGTTACCTTCAATTTCGAGAACCAGCCGGTCGAGTCCGTGGTCAAGGCCATCCTCGGCGACCTGCTGCATGAGAACTATTCGATCGTCCCGGGCGTGCAGGGTAATGTGTCCTTCTCCACCTCGCAGCCGGTGACGAGTGAGCAGGCACTGCCCATCCTCGAGACGTTGCTGTCCTGGACGGGCAATGCGCTGGTCCGCAACGGCGACCGCTACGTGGTCATGCCGGCGAAGGATGCCGTCGCCGGCAACCTCGTTCCGAGCATCGGCGCATCGGCGCCACCGGGCGGTTTGCAAGCGCGCCTGTTCCCGCTGCATTTCATCTCGGCCACCGAGATGCAGAAACTGATCAAGCCCTTCGCGCGCCCGGATGCCACGTTGCTGGCCGATCCAACCCGCAACGTGCTGGTCATGGCAGGCACGCGCAGCGAACTCGAGAATTACCAGCGCACGATCGCGACCTTCGACGTCGACTGGTTGCGCGGCATGTCGGTCGGTGTCTTCAGCCTGCAGCGCGCGGAAGTGAAAGACCTGACGCCGACGCTGGACAAACTGTTCGGCGACAAGGGCAACACGCCCATGGCGGGGCTGCTGCGTTTCATTCCGATCGAGCGGACGAATTCGCTCGTGGTGATCAGCCCTCAGCCGGCTTACCTCGATGAGGTGAAGAGCTGGATCGATCGTATCGATCGCGGCGGTGGCAATGAGCCGCAGCTTTATGTGTACGACGTGCGCAACGTGCAGGCCGCCGACCTCGCCGATTATCTTTCCGATATCTATGGCGGCGGTTCCGGTGGTGGCGGATCGAGTGATCGTGGCGGCCGCGTCGGCCCGGGCCTGAGTTCCGGCACGCTGGGTGGCGGCGACAGCGATCTCGGCAATCGTGGCGGTTCGGGATTCGGCAGCTCGACGGGTGGCTTCGGCAATAGCTCGTCGTCCAGCTCCGGTCTGCTCAACACGACCAATAACAGCGGACTCGGCGGCGGTTCCTATTCGTCATCGTCGTCCGGTGGCCTGGGCGGCGGTTCGTCCTTCGGATCGAGCAGCGGCTTTGCCGGCAGCGGTTTCGGTGACGACGACAGCTCGTCGCGTCGCCAGCGCAGCGGTCCGGTCACCACCGATGAAGGCGTGCGTATCACGTCGGTCGATGGCAACAACCAGCTCATGGTGCGCTGCCGTCCGTCGCAGTGGACGGAAATCGAGTCGGCCATCAAGCGCCTGGACGCGGTTCCCCTGCAGGTGCAAATCGAGACGCGCATTCTTGAAGTGGCGCTCACCGGCCAGTTCGAGTTCGGCGTGCAGTGGTATCTCGAGGGATTGGTCGGTGGAACCGACGGCTCGGTCGGTCAGCCCGGGAATAAGCAACAGTGGGCACTGGGTGACGGTGGAAACAGTTTCCATCCCGGTCAGGACACGTTCTTCTACTCCTTCGTCAACAACAATCTCTCGGTAGCGCTCCGCGCCATGGAGAAGAGTGGAAACACGAAGACGTTGTCGGCACCCTCGCTGGTCGTGCTGAACAACCAGAAGGCGCATATCCAGGTGGGCGACCAGATCCCCATCACTCAGACCTTCGTCAACACCAGTGCCAACACGGACAACACCATTGGCCAGGTGGAATACAAGGACACCGGCGTGATCCTCAACGTGCGTCCGCGCGTGAATCCGGGCGGCCTGGTGTACATGAACATCAACCAGGTGGTGAGTGCTCCTGGCCTGAAAGATACGACTACGGGTAACTTCCCGATCCAGCAACGTGAAGTCGCCACGCAGGTGGCGGTGCAGAGCGGGCAGACCGTGTTGCTTGGTGGTTTGATCAAGCAGCAGGAAGGTGTGACGGATACCGGTATTCCGGGTCTCAATCGCTTGCCGGTGGTGGGCCGGCTGTTTGGTTCGACGTTGCGCAACCGTGATCGCACGGAGTTGATCGTGTTGATCACGCCGCGCGTGATCACGAACGGCGAGGAAGCCAGGCAGGTGACGGACGAGTATCAGAAGAAGTTCGAATCGCTGCGGCCGTATCGCGCGGATGCGAAGGCTGATGGCGCCGAACCTGCGGTTACTGTTCCGCTGCCGAAGAAGCCTTGAGGCGAGTACCTATCGCCGCTGAAGCGGCTCCTACATTCTGCGGCGAGTACCTATCGCCGCTGAAGCGGTTCCTACATTCTGCGGTGGGTGCCTATCGCCGCTGAAGCGGCTCCTACATTCTGCGGTGGGTGCCTATCGCCGCTGAAGAGGCTCCTGCATTTAGTGGGAGGGGGTGACTAGTGGGGTGGGGTAGGTCGCTTTTGGGCGGTAGGGTTGCACCGAGATGCCCAGGTTCTGGCCCATGCGATTGCGCAGGCCGCTGGCGTTATAGAGGCCCAGCGAGTTGGTCGGGCGTTTGCTCACGTCCGCCCCGAGGTCGGACGGCGCGGCTGGCACCGGGTCGGCTGCCATCATGCGGCTGAGGCAGCTATAGGAAAGCCCGGCGGACGCCGCCTGGGCGGGTTCGACGCAACCGGCGTTGGCCGACGCGTGCACACCCGGTAGCTCGACGACGGACTGGCCCATCGCGGCTGGCGACGGCAAGGCCATCATGCCCACGGCTATCAGGACAGGGATCACCACAACTTGCCGAATACGCATGGTCTGTCCCCGTCGACGTCGCTGAAAGCATCCAGATCACCCCAGGCCTTCGTACGCATACGGCACGAACGTCGTGATGTCGTCCGACGGAATACCACGTAAACGGTTGCATCGGAAAGCGATTCGAACGTTGTCACACGAATGACATTAATCCTGTCACGGGAATAGCGTCGTTGTGTCATTTAGCGCGCCTAGCCTTCCCCCGAAGACGAGTTCCCGTCCCGTCCGCTCATGCGCGAGGAATGACCGTGGCACGCAGCGTCCTCGCGCTTGTCGCGTGCATGGTCCTGCTCGCGTCGCCCCTCGGGGTGGCGCAAACGCGCACTACGACGGGGCAGCCCCAGGGGTCGGAAGAAACGCATGCGCCAACGCGCTTCGACATCGACGCACAACCACTGGCCACGGCGCTACGCGCCTTCAGTGAGGCTGCGGGGGTGGCTGTCCTTTTCGACGATGCCCTGGTCGCCGGCCGGCAGAGTCCGGGTGTCCACGGCGAAGTCGCGCCACGCGATGCCTTGCGCATCCTTCTTGTTGGAACGGGCCTCAACGCGCGGTTTTCCTCGATGAACGCCTTCACCGTCACATCGTCGAACGAGTCCTTGCCGGACGACGCCGTCGCGCCGGTGGAACCGGCGCCGATTGCCGATGGCCCCGCGCTGGACGCTCGTGCCGCGGCGGTGGTGCAGGGTGCGATCGAGCGCGCCTTATGCGCGCATGACGCCACGCGCCCCGGCTCGTTCCGCCTCGCCATGCAGTTATGGATCGATCCTGCCGGGAGCGTGGCGGACGTCGCCGCGCTCGCACCGTCGGACGACGCGTCCCGCGACGACCGTGTGCTCGCGGCACTTCGTTCCGTGCGTGTGCCGGCCGACCTCCATCGTTTCAGTCCCGTGACAATCCTGCTCACGCCGTCGGCCGCGAACGTCGATCCATGCCGCCGCGCGCGTTCCCTGGAGGGCTGAGCATGGAGACGACGATGCTCGGGCTTTTCCTCGACAACTATGAGGACTTCCGTCGTCGCCTGCGCCGGCGCCTGCGCTCCGACGACCTGGTCGACGATGTATTGCAGGAGACTTACCTGCGCGTCGAACGCCTGGACCCGAACGCCGAACGTGCCACCCATCCGACGGGTTACCTGTTCCGCATGGCGCTCAACATGGCTGCGGATCATCACCGTTCCTCGGGCAAGCTGCTGACGGGCGAGGAGATCGACGACCTTATCCATGGCGTGGACGATCCGCTCGACCCGCCCACCGTGCTGGCGGCGCGGCAGGACCTGGCGGCCCTTAGCGACGCGCTCGACGCGCTGACCCGCCGCCAGCGCGAGATCCTCATCGCTGCGCGGGTGGACGAGCAGCCGCAGTCGGAAATCGCTGCCCAGCATGGCATCTCGGTGCGCATGGTCGGCAAGGAATTGAAGAAGGCTCTTGAGACCTGTGCCACAAAAGTGGGACGTCGATCGATCCAGCGGTTCGGTCCGGGAGCCGGAGAACCGTCTTGAGCGATATGGGAACGACCAGCATCCATGAGAGCGAGCGCCAGGCCCGGGCGTGGCTCGTCCACCTGACCTCGGGCACGGCCACGCGGGAAGACGGCGAGGCATTCCGTCGTTGGTGCTCGGCGAGCGAACAGCACGCCGAGGCGTTCGCGCGCACGCGACGCATGTGGGAAGACCTCGGCCCGGCCATCGCGTTGCGTAACGACCGTGCGGACCGTAGCGCTCGCGTGGCGCCGCGCCACGGGGTGCGCATGAGTCGCCGGATGTTCCTCGCCACCGCAGTGAGCGCTTCCGTCGCCGCCGTGCTGGTAGGGCGCTATGGCGCCGGCCTTGGCGTCAAGACGACGGACAGCTCGCGCTTGCGCACGGTCGTGGGTGAGCAGCGCAGTGTCGAAGTGGTGCCTGGCGTCACCGTTGAAATGAATACGGCGACCGATATCGGCCTGCATGGAAAGGGAAACGCCATCACGGGCATGCGCCTGCGCAGTGGCGAGGCCGTGGTCCGCATCGCCGCATCGCGTACGTCGCCCTTCGTGGTCGACCTCGAGGACGCGAAGCTGCTGTCCCGGCCGGGCAGTTCCTTCGCCGTGCGTTGCATCGATCGCGAAGCCGCGGTCACCTGCCTGGATGGCAATACGGTGCTGTCGATCGGTTCGGTCAAGGCGCAGGTCAAGCCAGCGCAACAGGTGACCTTCGATGACAACGGCATGGCAGACCCCATCGCCGTGAATCCGGACACGGCATTGGCATGGAGGCAACGCGTACTGATTTACGACAACCAGCCTCTCGATGCCGTGGTCGCGGATATCAACCGATATCGGCCAGGCCGCATCGTCATCACGGACCGCGCGCTTGGCGACCGGCGCGTGCATGCGCGCTTCACGCTCGACCAGATGGCGGACGTCGCCTCGTTGATCGAGGACGCTTACGGCGCTCATGCGACGCACCTTCCCGGTGGATGGGTGCTGCTGAGCTGAGCGCTTTTCAGGGGTCGGCACCGATGGCCCCATGAATTTTTCGTGACAGCGGTTCAGTGCCACCCCGGCCCACGCGTCTTGTGGGCAAACGGAACATCAGGGGAAAGTCCGCGTGGCTACACGAGCAGTACGGGTGAACGCATGACGCGTATCGCGAGCCCTTGGCGCGCCAACGCGTTTGCGCTGGCCATCTCACTGGGCCTGGCGACGAACGCCATGGCGCAGGACACGCCGCAGTCGTTCGACGTCAATGAATACGTCGTCGACGGCAATACGACGCTGCAAGCGCTGGACATCGAGACGGCCGTCTATCCGTTCCTGGGCCCGGGCAAGTCGATGAACGACGTGAACGGTGCACGGGAAGCCCTGCAGAAGGTTTACCAGGCGCACGGTTTTCAGTCGGTCGTGGTCGACCTTCCTCCGCAGCAGGTGAAGGGCGGTGTCATCCGCTTCCAGGTCACCGAGAACGTGATCGGTCGCGTTCGCGTGGAAGGCGCCACGTATCGTTCACCGAAGGACATTCGTGACGCCGTCCCGGCGCTGCACGAGGGTGACGTGCCGAACTTCACGACGGCCCAGCAGCAGCTCACCGACGTGAACAAGCGCGGCGGTGCGCAGGTGGTCCCCGTGCTGACGCCTGGCAAGCTGCCGCAGACGATGGACGTCACCTTGAAGGTCACCGATACCTCGCCGGTGCACGGCAGCGTGGAGGTGAACAATGACCACAGCGTCAATACACCGGAACTTCGCACTGTTGGCAGCGTGCGCTACGACAATCTTTTCCAGAAGGGCCAGTCCGCGTCGCTGACGTACATCGTCGCGCCGCAGGATCGCGACGCGGCGGAAGTCTGGGCGGGTTCTTACCTTATCCCGCTCAACGGCGACTGGAGCGTGCTGGCGTCGGGCTACAAGTCCAACAGCAATGCCAACGCCGTCGGCGGCACCACGGTGCTGGGCAAGGGCAACGCGTTCGGCTTCAGCTTCATTCGCAACCTGCCGACGCACGGCGAGTATTCGCAGTCGCTTACGCTGGGCGTGACCCGCAAGCACTTCGACCAGAACATCAGCCTCGAAGGCGAGACGTCGAAGGCACCGATCACCTATATCCCGCTCACCGTGTCCTACCAGGGGCAGTCGATCGGCCAGAAGTCGATGAGCACGATCTCGATCGGTGGCACGTTCGGGTTCCGTGCCGGCGGCAGTGACGCCGCCCAGTTCGACAATCAGCGCTACAAGGCCCGCGCCAATTTCGTCTACCTGAAGTTCGACGGCGGCCACACGTACAACTTCGACAACGGCTACAGCCTGTCCGGTCGCCTCGGGTTGCAGCTGTCGAACTCGTCGCTGATTTCCAGCGAGCAGTACGCGGCGGGCGGCGAGAGCACCGTGCGCGGCTACCTCGAAGCCGAGCAGACCGCCGACCGCGGCGCCATCGGTTCGATCGAGTTCCGCACGCCCTCCATCGCCTCGCACCTGGGCGGCTGGGTCAACGACTGGCGTTTCCACGCCTTCGCCGATGGCGCGCACCTCGCGCTCATGAACGCGCTACCGACGCTGATCGACCCCGCCAATCCGGATGCGGGCAGCACGCGTGTCAAGAGTTACGACCTTTCCAGCGTGGGCCTCGGCACGCGCTTCCAGATTTTCAACATCGCCACCGGCGCGTTCGAAGTGGCCTATCCGTTCAACAACGGCCAGGCGACCCGCGCGCACGACACACGCATCCATTTCTCACTCAAAGCGGATCTCTGACCGGCAGGTCGGACCATAGACTCCAGGGGTATCACCGTGACTCGAATCTTGTTACTGACCTGCTTGCTGCTCCTCGGCTGGGTGCCGGCGGCTTACGCCGATGCCTCGTGGTGGAACCAGGACTTCGCCTTCCGCAAGGCCATCACGCTCGACACGACGGCGAAGGGTGGCAATGTCACCACGGCCGTGGGCCGCACGCCGTTGCTGGTGCGCCTGCACTCGGGCAATTTCACGTTTGACGGCGTGTCCGAATCGGGCGCCGACGTGCGTTTCGTCGCCGCCGACGACAAGACCCCGCTGAACTACCAGATCGAAAGCTTCGATCCGGTGCTCGGCGTGGCCCTGGTCTGGGTGGACGTGCCGCAGCTCGGCGCGGACAGCCAGCAGCAGATCTGGATGTACTACGGCAACCCGAAGGCCCAGGGTGGCGAGAAGGCCGGCGCGGTGTTCGACGCCGATTACGCCGCCGTCTACCACTTCGAGGAAGCCGCCGGCACGCCGCCGCAGGATGCCACCGCCTACGCGAACAACGCTGTGGGCAACGACATCCTCACCGCCGACGGCATCATCGGCAAGGCCGCGCGCTTCGACGGTTCCAAGATCGTCACGCTGCCGGGCAGCGTCTCGATGAACGTCGCCGAAGGCGGCAGCTTCACGGTCAGCACCTGGGTCAAGCTCGATGCGCTGCCGGCCGGCCGCGCACTCATCTATGGCCGCCACCAGGGCGACCAGAA
Organism: Luteibacter sp.; assembly: GCA_035603855.1. Taxonomy (GTDB): domain Bacteria; phylum Pseudomonadota; class Gammaproteobacteria; order Xanthomonadales; family Rhodanobacteraceae; genus Luteibacter. The sequence continues at coordinate 17,813 of DATNJP010000303.1, forward strand.
GTTCTTCGTCGGCGTCGACAACGGCGTGCCCTTCGTGCAGGTGAACGATGCGGTCAGCCCGGCCGGTGAGCCGCTCAAGGCCGCCGCCTGGACGCACGTCGCCGTTACCGCCACGGGCAACGACATCCAGCTGTACATCGACGGCAAGCCGTACGCGAAGCTCGACGCCAAGCTGCCGGCCATGACCAGCCAGGCCACGCTCGGCGGCGACCTCGCCGGCCAGACCGATACCTTCGTGCCGTTTGTCGGCCAGATGGACGAAGTGCGTCTCTCGCGCATCGCTCGCCCGGCAGCGCTGATCGCCGTGGACGCGCAGGCGCAGGGCGCCGAATCGAAGCTGCTGAACTACGGCGCCGACGAGAAGCAGTCGGGTGTGGGCTTCGGTTACTTCGGCATCATCGTGAAGTCCGTGACCGCCGACGCCTGGGTCGTCATCGGCATCCTGCTCGTGATGGCCGCGATCTCGTGGCTGGTGATGTGGCAGCGCGCCGCGTACGTCAACAAGGTGACCCGCGCGAACGAGGACTTCCTCGAAGCCTTCCGCAAGCAGGGCCGCAACATCCTCGCGCTGTCGCGTGATTCCACCGCCTCGCGCCTGCAGGATGCATCGCTGTACCGTCTCTACAAGGTCGGCGCGGCCGAAGTGTGGAACCGTCGCGACGAAGACGGCGTGGACCACATCGCTTCGGAATCGATCGACGCCATCCGCGCCACCATGGATTCGGTGCTGGTTCGCGAAAACCAGGCGCTGTCGAAGTCGATGGTGCTGCTGACCATCGCCATCTCCGGCGGTCCGTTCCTCGGGCTGCTCGGTACGGTCGTCGGCGTCATGATCACCTTCGCGGCCATCGCCGCGGCAGGCGACGTCAACGTCAACGCCATCGCCCCGGGTATCGCCGCGGCGCTGCTGGCGACGGTAGCCGGCCTGTTCGTCGCGATCCCGGCGCTGTTTGGCTACAACTACCTGCTGATCCGCAACAAGAACGTCACCGCGAACATGCAGGTGTTCATCGATGAGTTCGTGACGCGTCTGGCGGAACAGCAGAGCACCGTCCCATCCGCCGCCGTCGCGGCCTGAGGCCCGGATCATGCGCGCTCAAGACGAAGACAAGCCGTATGACGACATCAACATCACGCCGATGCTCGATCTGGCGTATGTGCTGCTCGTCATCTTCATCATCATGACCACCGCGTCGGTGCAGGGCATCAAGGTGAACCTGCCCAAGGCCAGCGCGGCGGTGAGCATGGCCAAGCCGCAGACCAAGGCGATCACCATCGCCGACTCGGGACAGATCTTCCTCGACGCCTACCCGGTGACGCTGGCGGAGCTGGAGCAGCGCCTGCGTTCGCTGAAGGCGATCACCCCGGACTTCCCGGTGGTGGTGAAGGGCGATGCCACGGTCCAGTACCAGAAGGTGATGGACATCCTTGACCTCCTGCGCCGTGTCGACCTGCCGCAGGTCGGCCTGGTCACCGGTAAGTCACCGAAGGGATGAGCGCGTGACTACGCCCGAATACCGTCGTCGCCCTGAACGCCGCTGGCTGGGTCCAGCGGTTGGCGCCGTCGTCGTCCTGCTGCTCGGCGCGCTGATCTGGCATTTCGCCTCCAGCAGCGTCGGCGTGCGGCGCGAGGCGCCACGCATCGCCACCATCACGCCCTTGCCGCCGCCGCCTCCGCCGCCGAAGGAAAAGCCGCCGGAGCCGAAGAAGGTCGAGGAGGACATCAAGCCGATCGACAAACCGCAGGACATTCCGCAGAAGCCCGTCGACGCGCCGAAGCCGAGCAACGACGTCGCGAAGAACGTGACGATCAACGGTGACGCGCAGGCCGGCTCCGACAACTTCAACATCGGCGCCGGCGACGGCGGCGGCATGATGGGGTCGGGCGGTGGCACCGGTACCGGCACGGGTAGCTACGACCAGTATCTGGGTTATGCCATCCAGCAAGCCGTGCAGCGCGACGATCGGGTGAACCGCCTCGTTTTCGATGTTCGCGCCGATGTCTGGCTCGACGCCGACGGCAAACTCGCGCGCGTCGAACTGGTCGGGTCCAGCGGCAACCAGAAGACCGACGACGCCCTGATCGAGGCGTTGCGTGCGATGCCGCGCATCGACGTGGCGCCGCCGTCGTCCCTGCGCTTCCCCTTGCGCGTGGCCATTCGCGGGAAGCGTCCCGCATGAGCACCGTCACCCCATCCCTTTTGAAAGACACGTCCCTGAATACCCGGAGAGTTCGCATGACCATCGGAAAGGCCCGCCACCGCCCCGCGCGCGCCATGCTGGCCGCCGCCATTGGCCTGGCGATCTTCGCAGGCTCCGTGCACGCGCAGAGCGCACCGTCGGACAACGCCACCATCAACCTCGTGCGCCTGCTGGTGAAGCGTGGCGTGCTGACGCAGTCCGACGCCGACGGCCTCATCGCCCAGGCGAATGCGGAAGCCGCGCAGGCACAGAAGCTGGCGGGCATGGCCAACGCCGCGCCGACTACGCCGGGCCAGGTGCGCGTCACCTATGTGCCCGAAGTGGTCCGCAACCAGATCAAGGACGAACTGCGCCAGGAAGTGGTCGCGCAGGCCAAGACGGAACATTGGGCCGAGCCGGGCAAGCTGCCCGAGTGGCTCGATCGCATCAGCTGGTCGGGCGACATGCGCGTGCGTGACGAGTTTCATTACTACGACAAGGGCAATGCCTATCCGGTCGTGGACTTCGCGCAGCTGAACAAGACGGGTCCGTACGACCTCAACGGCGCCAACCCGCCGCCGCTGCTCAACACGCTGGAAAACCGCACCAATTCCCTGCGTATACGTGCACGCCTGGGCGTGAACGTGGACCTGGGCGAGGGCGTCACCGCCGGTATCCGCATCGGCACCGGCAACGACAATAACCCGGTCTCGACCACGCAGACCCTCGGCGGTGGCCTGGCCAAGAAGGACCTCTGGCTCGACCAGGCGTGGTTGGCCTGGAAGCCGACCGATTGGGCGCAGGTCATCGGCGGTCGCATGCCGAACCCGTTCATGAGCACGGACCTCGTCTACTCGAACGACCTCAATTTCGACGGCATCGTCGGCAAGTTCAATGTGCCGATGACCGACAACATCGGCGCGTTCGCCAACGTCGGCATGTTCCCGATCGAATACCAGGCCGACGACTTCCCGTCACAGCAGGGCATCAAGAACGCCAGCCGCGACAAATGGATGACCGGCGCCCAGCTGGGCGCCACCTGGAAGTTCAACGAAGACACGCAGCTGAAGGCCGCGCTCGCGTACTACCGCTTCGACCACATGCAGGGCCAGCTGTCGTCGCCGTGCTCGATCTACCTTGGCGTCACCGCCTGCGACACGGATGCCACGCGTTCGGCGTTCATGCAGAAGGGCAATTCGTTGTTCCTGATCCGCGACATCGTGCCGGACCCGAACTCGCCCTCCAGCTATGCGCAGCCACAGTTCGTGGGTCTGGTGTACGACTACCATGTGGCCGACGCCAACGCGCAGCTCGACATGAAGGTGGCCGATACGCCGCTGCGCATCGAAGCCGACTACATCCGCAACATGGCTTATCACCGCGCGGATGCGTTCCGCCCGGACGTGGGCCTGAACCGCCTGGTCAACAACTTCGGCGCGGGCGACTTCAGCGAGAACACGTACAAGAGCGGACCAGTGGGCTGGATGCTTCGCGCCACCCTGGGCGACGTGAATCCGCACGGCGCCGGCGACTGGAACGTGAGCCTTGCCTACAAGTACCTGCAGCCGGACGCGACGCTCGATGGCCTGACCGACACGGACTTCCACCTGGGAGGCACCAACGCCAAGGGCTTCATCCTCGGCGGCAGCTACGGCATTTCCAAGTACTCCTGGCTGAGCCTGCGCTATTTCAACGCCAAGGAAGTGTTCGGCCCGCCGCTCTCGATCGACGTGTTCCAGCTTGAAATGAATGCCCGGTTCTAAGGAGGCGACATGAAACGCACCCTCATCGCCATCGCGCTGCTCGCCGTGCTGCCAGCGGCCCATGCGCAGAACGCCAGCCTGGAAAGCCGTATGCGCGACCAGCTGCGCGAGGCGCGCACGCAACTGCAGGACCTGCAGGCGCAGCAGTCGCAATGGGCCGCCGAGAAGGCGGCGCTGGAGAAGGAACGCGACGACGCGAAGAAGGACGCCGAGACGGCACGCGCCGCGTCGAAGTCCGTCGCCACCGTCTCGCCGGAGGCAAGCCGCGCGCTTGCCGCCGAACGCCAGCGTCGCGAGGCGGCCGAAGCAAGCCTGCAACGTGGCAAGGCAGACATGGATTCGTCCGCGGTCGCGCTGCGCACGGCGGAAGCCGAGCGCGCGCGGCTCGCCAAGGAACTGGACGCGACGAAAGGACAGATCGATGCCTGCACCGCGCGCAATGTGCAGATGTACCGCGTGGGCCAGGAAGTGATATCGGCCTACGAGAACATCGACTTCGGCGATGTCATGTCGTCGCGGCAGCCGTTCGCGGCGAAATCCCGCGTCAAGCTGGAAACGGCCGCCCAGTCCTTCGGCGACAAGCTCTACGAACAGCGTTTCGATCCACGATCCGGACAGGCATCGGCGACGCCATGATTCCGGGGGAGTCAGCCCTGTGGTGGGGCGCAATGGATGGCATCGGACACCGCACCGGACACGGATGTCCCCATTTCCTGCGGGGGCTTTGCGAGGCGGACCATGTATCCGGACCATGACACGACGTTGTTGCCCGAGTATCGCGCACCGCGCCCGCGCGCTTCGCGGGCTCGTGCCGAAGTGGACGCACGGACTTGCGGAATGACCTGCATGAGCGCCCTGGCTGAAATGTTGCGCCAGCTTTTCGCGGCCCGTCAGAGCCGGGCCGCCGATACGCTGATGGACCGCTGCTCGCGTGAGGCGCTGGAGAAGCTGCTGAGCGAGTCGTCGGCCTTCATGGGTGCGCGCGTGCGCTACGCGGTGGAAGACCGCCTCCGCCACCGCAAGCCGCAGCTCGACGACACGGCGTTGCCGACGATCCGGGCGATCGCCAGCGTGCTCAATGCGTGGCTTCACGACGGGCGCCGCATGGCGATCCGCGCGGTGCTTCGCGAACTCAGCGACGAAGAGCTCAAGGAGCTTTCGACGCTACCCGAATTGAACGATGAAGTGGCGACGATGACCGGTGACTTCGCGGGCGGGAACGCACCGTGATCGCCGCCAACCAATACCGCGGCGCGAAGACGCCGCACTCTGCTTGCTGAGGCTAGTCTCATGATCGTACGCACCAAGACTTCCAACGATACCCGCCGCCCGTCTCCCATCAAGCCACGGCCGACGCTGCGTCGCCGGGCAATGTGCCAGTTCATCGCCATGGCCTTGTTCGGCAGTGGCATCGCCCATGCAGGCACGACTCCCCAGGCGTTCACCCCGGCATGGTTCGCGACGAAGCAGCCAGGCGCCACGCCGCCTTCCA
>DATNJP010000304.1:0-8670 GCA_035603855.1 Luteibacter sp.
TCAGCCGCTGTCTATGGCAGCTGCTTTTGTGGGAGCCGCTTCAGCGGCGAAAAGCCAACGAAGCGGTGTAGCCCAACAGCAATCGCCGGCAGAGCCGGCTCCCACACAAAGCCTGCCACTCACGGTCTGCTACCCAGGGCCTGCTACCCACGGCCTGCCACAGAAGGCCTGCCTCACAAGCCGCCCCACCAGCCCATCCCTTGCGATAACCCCCGGTTTCTCCTTACAATGCGCGGCTGGCCCTCCCCCTGGAGGGTCTTCTTGCCTCACCGCCCCTGCGCGGGAGGCTGCCATCCCCGCAAGGGGTGCATCCACAAGGAGCCACCATGCGTCATTATGAAGTCGTGTTCCTGGTCCATCCGGACCAGAGCGAACAGGTGCCCGCCATGATCGAGCGTTACAAGACGCTGATCGAAGGCGACAACGGCAAGATCCATCGTCTCGAAGACTGGGGCCGCCGCCAGCTGGCTTACCCGATCGAAAACCTCGCCAAGGCTCACTACGTGATGCTGAACATCGAGGTTTCGCAGAACGCCCTGAACGAGCTCGAGACGGGTTTCCGTTTCAACGACGCCGTCCTGCGTCACCTCGTGATCCGTCGCGACGAAGCCGACACCGAGCAGTCCTTCATCCTCAAGAGCAAGGAAAAGGACGAGCAGAAGGGTTCGCGTCGCCGTGACGACGACAGCGATGGCGACGACCGCCGTATCGGTCGCGACAACGACAACGATCGCGACAGCGACGACTAATCGGGGATCACAGCCATGTCCAAGTTCTTCCGCCGCCGCAAGTTCTGCCGTTTCACCGCCGAGGGCGTCAAAGAGATCGATTACAAGGATCTCAACACCCTCCGTCAGTACGTCACTGAAAACGGCAAGATCGTCCCGAGCCGCATCACCGGCACGAAGGCCCGCTACCAGCGTCAGCTGGCGACCGCGATCAAGCGCGCTCGCTTCCTCTCGCTGCTGCCGTACACCGACAACCACGACGTCTGATCGCGGATGCCCTCTCCCTTGAGGGGAGGGCGTTCTCGCAGCGTCATTTCGGACAACCGTCCTGGCTGCGCGGGGCCCATCCCGTGCTAACGAAAAAGGAATACCCATGGAACTCATTCTCCTGCAGAAGGTGAAGAACCTCGGCGACCTCGGCGACAAGGTGAGCGTCAAGCCGGGTTACGGTCGTAACTTCCTCCTGCCGACCGGCAAGGCCGCTCGCGCGACCGCCGCCAACCTCGAAGCGTTCGAAGCGCGCCGCGCCGAGTACGAAGCCAAGGCCAAGGAGCAGCTCTCCGGTGCCGAAGGCCGTGCCGCCAAGCTCGAAGGCGCCGAGGTCACGATCGAAGTGAACGCTTCGCCGGAAGGCAAGCTGTTCGGTTCGGTCACCCCGCGCGACGTCGCCGAAGCCCTGACCGCCAAGGGTCTGGAAGTCGACAAGAGCGAAGTGATCCAGTCGGAAGGTCCGTTCCGCAACGTCGGTGAGTACGATGTCGTCATCGTCCTTCACGCTGACGTCCAGCAGACGGTCAAGGTCAAGGTCGTCGGCGCGTAAGCTCCGCACTGCCCTGATCCTGAAGCGGGCGCCGAAAGGCGCCCGTTTTCGTTTTCGCCCACAAGTTATCCACAGACTTATCCTCTCAACGTGTGAGACGCGCCCGCGTATGATCACCCTCACGGCCAGCCGTTCCGGTGTGGGCGCCGTCTGCTACACGAGGTAAAACCATGTCCTTCAATCCCGAGCGAGGCGAGCGCGGCGACCGTAAGCGCCGTCGCGAGCCTTCCGCCATCGATGCGCTGCGCATTCCGCCGCATTCGATCGAGGCCGAGCAAGCCGTCCTTGGCGGCCTGATGCTTTCGCCGGATTCCCTGGACAAGGTCGCCGACAAGCTCGTCGACGACGACTTCTATCGCAGGGACCATCGCCTGATCTGGCGTGCGATCAACGAGCTGGCGAACAAGGGCATGCCTTGCGACGCCATCACGCTGGGCGACTGGTTCATCGCCAACGACACGGCCGAAATGGTCGGTGGCGCCACGTACCTCATGGAGCTGGCGAACTCGACACCCAGCGCGGCCAATATCGGCGCCTACGGCGACATCGTTCGCGAGAAATCCGTGCTGCGCCAGTTGATCGATGCGGGTACGTCGATCACGGAGGACGGTTTCCGTCCTGAAGGCAAGAGCGTGCAGGAAGTGATGGAACTCGCCGAACAGCGCGTGTTCCGCATCGCCGAGTCCGGCGCGCGCGGCAAGAAAGACATCGTGTCCGTGCGCGAGGCGGTGGGCGAAGCCTTCCGCATGCTTACGGAACGCTACGAGAAACGCGGTCAGCTCACGGGGCTGTCCACGGGCTTCACCGACCTCGACGAACTGACGTCGGGCCTGCAACCGTCCGACTTGGTCATCATTGCGGCGCGTCCATCGATGGGTAAGACGGCGTTCGCGCTGAACCTCGCCGAAGCCGCGGCCATGCGCGGCAAGAAGGCGGTCGCGGTGTTCTCGATGGAAATGTCGGCCTCGCAGCTGGCGTTCCGTTTGATCTCCTCGCTCGGTCGCGTCCATGCGCAGCACCTGCGTAACGGCGACCTGGCCGAAGAAGACTGGCCGCGCGTCACCTCGGCGATCACCATGCTCTCCGACGCGAAGATCTTCATCGACGACACGCCCGCGATGTCGCCCGTGGAAATGCGCTCGCGCGCCCGGCGCCTGCAGCGCGAACATGGCCTTGGACTGATCGTGATCGACTACCTGCAGCTCATGCAGGTGCCCGGCAACTCCGAGAACCGTGCGACGGAAATCTCGGAGATCTCGCGCGGCCTGAAGGCACTCGCGAAGGAACTCAACGTGCCGGTGATCGCGCTGTCGCAGCTGAACCGCTCGCTGGAGCAGCGTGCCGACAAGCGTCCGATGATGTCCGACCTTCGCGAATCCGGCGCTATCGAGCAGGACGCCGACGTGATCATGTTCATCTACCGCGACGAGTACTACAACAAGGAATCGCCAGATAAGGGCTTGGCCGAGATCATCATCGGCAAGCAGCGTAACGGCCCCACCGACACCGTGAAACTGGCCTTCCTCGGCCACTACACGAAGTTCGAGAACTGGGCCCCCGACTCCTACGTAGGCAGCTTCGACTAGCCCCCCACCAACCCCGTAGGAGCCGCCCCTGTAGGAGGAGCCGCCCTTGTGGGAGCCGCTTCAGCGGCGATCCCGCGGCAGCGGGCAACACGCACCAAGCAACACACAACACGAAGCCATGCACCACCCCCGCACCGAGCGTAACCTCTCCCCAGAGGCGGAGGTGCCCCATGTCCATCGACCACTACGATGTCCTCATCATCGGCGCAGGCCTCTCCGGTATCGGCATGGCCTGCCGGCTCGCGGAGGCCGCTCCCGGTAAGCGCGTCGGCATCCTCGAGCGGCGCCATGCCATTGGCGGCACCTGGGACCTCTTCCGCTATCCCGGTGTGCGTTCTGACTCGGACATGTTCACGTTCGGCTACGGCTTCCGGCCCTGGAACGAGCTGAAGGTCCTGGCTGACGGCCCGTCAATCCGCCAGTACGTCGTCGACACGGCGCGCGAATTTGGCGTCGAGGAAAAGATCCTGTTCGGCCTGCGAACCACGCATGCATCCTGGTCGTCGTCGGCACGTTGCTGGACGCTGCATGCGGAGGACGAGGTGGGCGCGCGACGCGTCTTCACGTGTTCATTCCTCATCGGCGCGACCGGTTACTACGACTACACGCACGGACATCTCCCGGCATTTCCGGGCATGGCGAATTTTTCAGGGCGTCTCATCCATCCGCAGCACTGGCCGGACGACCTCGATTGGCGCGACAAGCGTGTCGTCGTCATCGGAAGCGGGGCCACGGCCATCACGCTGGTGCCGGCGCTCGCAGCCGATGCCGCGCACGTGACGATGCTGCAGCGCTCGCCGGGATACATCTTCTCCGTCCCATCGCATGACGTCCTTTCCGCCGCACTGTTGCACGTCCTTCCTGCGAAGCTCGTGTATGCGCTGGCGCGGCGGCGAAACATCTTCCTGCAACGCACCCTCTATAAAGCAGCGCTCCGTTGGCCAGTGCGGATGCGTGCAATTCTGCTCGGCGCCGTGCGCAGGCAGCTGGGTGATGGAGCGATGGCCGATTTCTCGCCTGCCTATGATCCGTGGACGCAGCGCTTGTGTGTCGTGCCGGATGCCGACCTGTTCAAGACGATACGCGCGGGCAGGGCATCGGTCGTCACCGGGGAAGTGTCCGGATTCGGCGAGCGAAGTGTGCGGCTGTCTTCCGGGCATGAGATCGAAGCCGACATCGTCGTCAGCGCCACGGGCTTCAATCTGCAAGCGCTGGGTGGAATGACGATCGATATCGACAGTGAGCCGCGCGACGCCGGGCACGTGTTGACGTACAAGGGTGTGCTGCTCGACGGTATTCCCAACATGGCCGTGCTGTTCGGGTACATCAATGCATCGTGGATGCTGAAAGTGGACCTTGCCGCGCAATACGTCTGCCGCCTGCTGAATCACATGGACGCGCATGGCAGGACCGTCGCGACACCAAAGGCCCCGGAAGGCGAGGCGCTGGACGTCTGCATCCTCGATGCCTTGCGTGCCGGTTATGTCGCGCGAGGGGAGGCGACGATGCCGAGGCAAGGCCGGAGCGGCCCCTGGCGGGTCACCCATCGCTATGAATTGGACAGGCAGATATTGCTGGAAGCGCCCATCGACGACCCGGCGCTGCACGTCTCCTGACGTTTCGCGTTCAGCGTTGCCTGAGATGTGGCGGGACGCGCAGCTTCAACAACTCGACCAGTCGCTCATCCATGTAGTCGTAGTCGTCCGGTATATCCAGGCAGATCACGCGCACCTTCCCGAGCGATGAACGAAACCGTTGCCGCAGCTTTCCGAGATGTGCGCGCTCCATCACGAAAATCACGTCCGCCCAGTCGATATGCTCCGGAGTCACCGGGCATTCGGCGTCGTGGTTGACGCCGGCGGAGTCGGTGTCGACATCGGGATACGCGGAGAAAACCTGCTCCGCGGTCGGGCTGCGCAGACGGTTCTTGCCGCAGATGAAAAGGGCGCGGATCACGTGCTGGATGCCTCCTTGTAGGGCGCCTGGCGCCACCGGTGGCATGCGCCGCATGGCGCTGCGAAGCGTAGCGGAATCCGTCGATCTTGCTAAGCTTGCTGTCGGTATACCCATGGGGAGTGGTCATGTATCGCAAGTGTTTGGCATTGGCGGCGCTTCTGGCCTGCCCCGGCGCTTTCGCCGACTCACGTATTGTCGTGCCGGAACATCCTGACGCGAACCAGCGCGCCGGCATCGAGCACGTGCTCAACGACTGGCCCGCGCTGTCGCGCTACGCCGGGGAGAACGCCACGCTTCCGCCACCCGCAGCCGGCGAAAAACGCGTCGTCTTCATGGGCGATTCGATCACGGATTCCTGGGGCCGCTCGGTGGGTGAGTTCTTCCCGGGGCGAGGCTTTATCAATCGCGGCATCAGCGGGCAGACGACGCCGCAGATGCTCGTGCGCTTTCGAGCGGATGTGATCGCCCTGAAGCCTGCCGCCGTGGTGATCCTTGCGGGAACGAACGACATCGCAGGGAACACCGGCCCTTCGTCCGTTGCGATGATCGAGGACAATTTCTCGTCGATGGTTGACCTGGCGCGTGCGCATGGCATTCGCGTGGTGCTCGCGTCCATCCTGCCGATCAATAACTATGTCACCAAGGACCAGGCAGACCGCCGTCCGCCCGCGACGATCCGCGCGCTCAACGACTGGATGCGAGACCTCGCCCGACGCGAGAACCTGACCTTCGTCGACTACTACGCGGCGATGGTCGACGCACACGGCATGATGAAGAAGGAACTCAGCGACGATGGCCTGCACCCGAACGCCGCGGGGTATGCCGTGATGACGCCTTTGGCGCTCAAGGCGATCACGGATGCGCTTTCCGGCGCGGGCGATTCACACGCGACGCATCGTTAATTTCCCACTATTTTCCAGGACAGTTCCCCACAGACCGATCCCTTGCTGACCAATAGCATCCTGCGGACATTTGACCGCAGAAGGGATCCAGGATGCATATCACTCTCAAGCACGCCGTCATGGCGTCGTTGGCTTTCGGCGCGACGCTTTCGTTGTCGGCGTGCACGGTCGCGAATCCGCTCGTTACCAAGACACAGAAAGAGCACGAGGCGAAGGTCTCCGAGATTCCCAAGTGCTCGCGCAAGCTGGGCACGATCTCGGTCGTGGAGCCGGAAGGTTCCACGCACTGGTGGACCGAGCAGCAACTGCCTGCACCGACCAAGCTCATCAAGGTGTTCGTCAGCAAGTCTGGCTGCTTCACGCTGCTCGATCGCGGCATGGGCATGGGGGCGGCCATGCGCGAGCGCGAGCTGGCGGCGGGTGGTGAACTGCGCGGGGGCGCGAATGTCGGCAAGGGTCAGGTCAAGGCCGCTGACTACGTCCTGGTGCCCGACCTGATATCCAGCAATCGTGATGCCGGCGGCAGTGCGCTGGGCGCGCTGGCGGGTGGCCTCATCGGCGGCTCGACGGGCCGGCTCGTCGGCTCATTGAATATCAACTCCAAGACCGCCGATGTCGTGCTCACCGTGACGGATGTGCGTTCCTCCGAACAGGTGGCGCTCGTCGAGGGTCACGGTGAAAAGAACGACCTTGGCTTCGGCGCCCGGGGGTCGCTTTTCGGCAACACGGGCGTCGGTGCCGCCGGTATCGGCGGGTACGCGAATACCACCGTGGGCCAGGTCATCACCATGGCCTACCTCGATGCCTACACGAAGCTCGTCGGCGAAATGGGCGGCCTTCCGGGCAACGCGTCGGCGGCAAACAGCCGGCAGACCGGGGCCGTGCGCATCGTCACGAAGATGTTTCCCACGTCCAGTGGAAAGGGTAAGTCCGTGCGTTCCCTCAGTCCCGGCATGATCGTCTATCCGACCGGTGACAAGGTCGGTCTCATGTGGGAAGTGGAAGACGAACACGGCAATCGTGGCTGGCTTTCGTCGGCGGATTTCGATCTCGCGAAGTGAGGCATGAGGCGGGCCGTCGGCAGCGGCCCGCCATCTTCACGCCACACGGTCGCCCGACCGTTGCGGATAGACTGCGCAGTCAGTCACATCCTTGCGGGCGTTTCGAATCCATGAGCCGTACCACCGTCGCGACCATCCACCTGGGCGCCCTGCGCCATAACCTCGCCCGCGTTCGCTCGCTGGCGGGCAGCGCGGAGGTCATGGCGGTGGTCAAGGCCGATGCCTATGGCCACGGTCTGGAACGGGTGGCGCGGGCGTTGGACGGCGAGGCCGAAGCGTTTGCCGTGGCAGCCATCGCCGACGGCCTGCGTTTGCGCGCGGCGGGCCATCGGCAGCGCATCGTGGTGCTTTCCGGCCCCGACACGCCTTCCGATATCGCTGAAATGCAGCGCCTGCGACTGGAAGCGCTGATCCATCACGATGCCCAGCTGCCATGGCTGGCCAAGGCCGATCCGGCGCGAGGCCTGCTCCGTGTCTGGATCAAGATCGACACGGGCATGCATCGCCTCGGTTTCGCGCCGGAGCGGGCCCAGGCGGTCCATGCGGCCGTGCTGGCCATGCCGGCCATCGATCGCGAGGTGGGACTCATGACCCACTTCGCCTCGTCGGAAGAATTCCAGGGCCGCGACACGGCATTGCAGATCGCGCGCTTCAAGGAAGCCACCGCCGGCCTCAGTGGACCACGCGCAATGTCGAATTCGGCCGCCGTCCTCGGTTGGCCGGATGCGCGGGGCGACTGGGTTCGCACGGGTGGCCTGCTGTATGGCCTGTCGGTGGTGGAGGGGCGTTCGGGTGCCGATTTCGGCTTCCGTCCCGCCATGTCGCTCAGCACACGGCTGGTCGCGATCAATCAGCTCGCGAAGGGCGAGCGCGTCGGTTACAACGGCACGTACGTCTGCCCGGAGGATATGGCCGTGGGGGTGGCCGCCATCGGTTACGGTGACGGTTACCCGCGCAGCGCGGCACCCGGCACGCCGGTGCTCGTCAACGGCCGTGTCGCGCCCCTGGTGGGCCGCGTCTCCATGGACCTCATCACCCTCGATCTTCGTGGCGCCCCCGAGGCGCGCGTCGGCGACCGGGTCACCTTGTGGGGCGAAGGGCTTCCGGTGGAGACGGTCGCGGCATCGGCCGGTACGATTTCGTATGACCTCACCTGCGGCATGACGCGGCGCGTCCTCTTCGTCGAAGACGAGGCGTGATCGAGCCCACGCTGCGTATCGCCCTGTGCGACGCCCTCGCGCTATATAGCTAACCTCTTTCCACGGATTACCCAAGCGATGGCCAAGGCCAAGACCGCCTACGTGTGCACCCAGTGTGGCGCCGAACACAGCAAGTGGCAGGGCCAGTGCGCCGAATGCAACGAGTGGAACGTGCTGACGGAGTTCGTCACGCAGCCGGCGAAGCCGAACGCCGTATCCACGGGTGCGCGTCGTGGCGGTTACGCGGGCGACGCCGCCGGTGCGCCCCGGATCACGCCGCTGACCGAAGTGCTGCTCACCACGGAAGCGCGCACGAACACGGGTATTGGCGAGCTCGATCGCGTGCTCGGCGGCGGCCTCGTCGATGGCTCGGTCGTACTCATCGGTGGCGATCCCGGCATCGGCAAGTCGACCTTGT
>DATNJP010000305.1:0-16397 GCA_035603855.1 Luteibacter sp.
AGGCATCGAACTCGCGTATGCGCAAGCCATGAAAGGCTTCATCAAGGGCGGCGTGAATCGCGTGATCCTCGCCACCGATGGCGACTTCAATGTCGGCACCGTCGACGTGCACGCCCTGAAGGATCGCATCGCCGAGAAGCGCAAGAGCGGCGTCGCGTTGACGACGCTCGGTTTCGGCGAGGGCAACTACAACGACGAGATGGCGGTGGAACTGGCCGATGTGGGTAACGGCAGCCACCACTACATCGACAGCCTTGCGGAAGGTCGTCGCGTGCTGGTGGACGAGATGTCGGCGACGCTGATGACGATCGCGAAGGACGTGAAGATCCAGGTCGAGTTCAATCCCGGCGTCGTCGCGGAATATCGCCTGATCGGCTACGAGAAGCGCCTGCTCGCCCGCGAGGATTTCAACAACGACGCGGTGGATGCCGGGGAGATCGGTGCGGGTGCCAACGTCACGGCGCTCTACGAGATCACGCTGAAGGGCGCTAAGGGAGCACGTGTCGACCCGCTGCGCTACGGAGCCACGAAAGCGGGCCCGGCTTCTCCTGAACTCGCCTTCCTGCGCCTGCGTTACAAATCCCCCGAGGGCGGTGCCAGCCAGCTGATCGAGCAGCCGCTATCGGCCAGTGTCAGTCCGCAAGCCAGCGAACGGCTGCGCTTCGCCGCGGCGGTCGCGGCCTTTGCGGAGAACCTGCGCGGTGGCAAGTACGTCGACGGCTTCGGTTATGACAAGGTCGCGGAACTGGCTCGCGGTGCGCTGGGCAAGGACGAAGGCGGTTACCGCGCAGGCATGGTGCAACTGGCGGAGATGGCTGGCGGCATGCAGACCGAACCGGTCGCGGTCACCCGGAAGTAGGAGGATCCCACCATTCCGTCGCACCGCCCCGATGCCGTAACCTTCCCGGCCATGGATGCTCCCCTGGCCGACGATGGCGGACTGATGCTCGCCTGGTCAGGCGGGGACGCGGCTGCGTTCAAGGAACTCTACGCGCGATACAAGGGACCGCTCTACCGCTTCCTGTTGAGGACGGTAAGAGACCGCACGCTCGCCGACGAGTTGTTCCAGGAAACCTGGAGCCGCGTGATCGGTGCCCGCGAGCGGTATCGCGCGGAGGCGAAGTTCAGCACCTGGCTGCTGCAGATCGCGCACAACCTCGCCGTGGATAGCTTCCGCCGCCAACGCCCCCAGGCAGGCGCCGAGGAAGCCGAGGGGGTCTTCGCCGCCCAGGCGGCGCCGGAGCGTGAGCAGCCCGATCATGCCCTGTCGGATTTCGAGCTGCGCCGGCGCATGCAACGCGCGATCGAAAGCCTGCCCGACGAACAACGCACGGCCTTCGTGCTACGCATGGAGAACGAACTTTCCCTGGAGGACATCGCCGCCGTCACGGGCGTAGGCAAGGAGACCGCGAAATCGCGCCTCCGCTACGCCATGGCCCGGATCAAAGAACTCGTTGCCGAATGACATGAACCCGAACACGCCCCCTTCCAGCGACGACGACCTGCCCGACGAGCGCGAACTCGCCGCGCTGTACGCACGCCTGCCCAAGGCCGAGCCCGACACGGCACTGAACGACGCCGTGCTCGCCGAGGCCGCGCGTGCGTTGCCGGCACGACGGCGTCGTTCGCGCTGGCCGGTAGCGCTCGGATCGGCCGCGGCGCTGGTGCTTGCCGTGGGAGTCGGCTGGCAGCTCCGCGACACGCGTCCCGATGTCGCGACGACCTTGCCGAGCCCGGCGTTCCAGCCGGCCAGCCCAACGGCCGAAGGCGTGGTCGAGCGCGTGGCTGCGCCTGTGCCTGCGCCTGCACCCCCGTCGGCGCCGGTGCCCGCGCCACAAGCCGAGCTTGCCGCGCCTGCGAAACCCAAAATGGCGACACGGGATACGCGCGACGTGGCCGGGAACGCCACGCCCCCTCGTGTCGTGCGGCAGACGATGCGCGCGCCTGTGTCGCCGGCACCGATGGCGATGGAGTCCGCGGCCCCGGCTCCTCCGCCCGTGCCATCTGCCGCGCCTGTTCCGGGAGTGTCTTCTGACGGGCCCACTGCGGCGGGATCGCCGCTGAAGCGGCTCCCACAAGGGGCGTCGCCGGCTCGTGTCGAGTCTTTTGCGGCACCTGCGGCACCTGCGTCGGGTGCGGCGAGCGGGGCGCGTTACCTGCCGAAGGTCGAACTGGATCCGGACGATCGCGTCGGTGAGATCCGCCGCTTGCTCGACACCGGTCACCGGGACGAAGCATTGCGCCGGCTTCGCGAACTGCGTGAGCGCTATCCCCACTACGACCTGCCGCAAGACCTGCGTGACCTGACCCCTTGAGTACGGCGCTGGAAACCCTCGCGTCGGCCTGGCGGCACGAGGAAGACATCAAGAAGAGCCGGTTTCTTGCCCAGGCCGCGCCCGTGGAGCATCCGGCGGATGCGTTGGCATGGTTCGAGTCGGTGAGCGATCCGGCGGCAACGCACAACTGCTGGGCCTATCGCATCGGCGACGCGTATCGCTTCAACGACGACGGCGAACCGGGTGGCACCGCCGGACGCCCCATCCTGCAGGCCATCGACGGCCAGGGCTGTGACCGCGTCGCCGTGGTGGTCACGCGCTGGTACGGCGGCATCAAGCTCGGTGCGGGCGGCCTGGCGCGCGCCTACGGCGGCACGGCCGCGGAATGCCTGCGCCTCGCTCCGCGTGTACCCATCGTCGCCACGGGTTGCCTCGTGCTTCGCTGCGACTTCGCCGACCTGGCCCTCGTGACGGCCCGCCTGCGGGACATGGACGCGGCGATCGAACAGGAAACCTTCTTGGCCGAGGGCGCGGAACTGACCGTACGTGCCCCACTCGACCGCCTGGACGCGATCGCGGCACGGGTGGTAGACCTGACCCGGGGCAAGGTCCAGCCTCGTCGGCTGGACTAGAAGCACGTTGAATACTGCACCGCCAGGCCCCATTCGTTGGCGATTACACCCGGAAGCGAAGTGAGCATGAGCGAAGTACGCAGGGAGAAGTCGCGCAAGATCGGCGCGCTGCGCAACCTCTGGCCATTCCTGAAGCCACACAAGGGCCTCGCCATCGGTTGGCTGGTCTTCCTTGGCATCTCCTCCGGCGCCTCGCTGCTTCTCCCCGTGGCGGTTCGCCACATCATCGACCACGGCTTCCTGGCCTCGAACCTCGCCACCATCAACGGCACCTTCCTGGGCCTGTTCGGCGTCGCCGTGGTCCTGGCCATCGCGACGGCCGCCCGTTATTACTGCATCGCGCTGCTGGGCGAGCGCTCGCTGGCGTCGCTGCGCACCACGCTCTACAAGCACGTGATCGAACTCGACGTGGGCTTCTACGAGAGCACCCGCGTCGGCGAACTCACCTCGCGCCTTGGCACCGATACCGAGGTCGTGCAGACCCTGGTCGGTTCCGGCATCTCGGTGGCCCTGCGCAGCGCGGTGATGCTGATCGGCGCCGCCGCGGCCATGGCCTGGACCAGTCCGCGACTGGCGGGCCTCACGGCGCTGGTCATTCCCGCGGTGATGTTGCCAATCCTGGTCTTCGGACGTCGCGTGCAGAAGCTTTCGCGGCACAGCCAGGACCGCATCGCCGACGCGGCCGCCGTGGCCAATGAAACGCTCAATGCCGCGCAGGCCGTGAAGGCGTATGCGCGCGAACCGATCGAAAGCCGCCGCTACGCCGACGCCATCGCCCTGGCGCTCGGTACCGCCCGCCGCCGCATCGGCATGCGTTCGCTGTTGACCGCCGCCGTCATCGTGCTGATCTTCGGTGCCATCACGCTCGTACTCTGGGCGGGTGCGCGCGACGTGATCTCCGGCGACCTCGCTCCGGGCGTGCTCAGCCAGTTCGTGCTCTATGCGATCTTCGCCGCCGGTTCCGTCGCGGGCCTCTCCGAAGTCTGGGGTGACGTGCTGCGTGCCGCGGGCGCCATGGAACGCATCGGCGAACTGTTCGCCGAGCGGCCCAGCATCGCTACGCCCGACGCACCCGAACCGCTGCCACGACCGGTCACGGGCTCGCTGCGTTTCGACCATATCGAGTTCCGTTATCCGTCGCGCCCCGACGTCGCCGCACTGTCCGATTTCGACCTCGACATCGCGCCTGGCGAAACCGTCGCGCTGGTGGGTCCGTCGGGTGCGGGCAAGAGCACCGTCTTCAGCCTGCTGCTGCGCTTCCACGATCCCCTCGCGGGCTCCATCCGTTTCGATGGCGTCGACCTGCGCGCACTGGCTCTGCCCGAGCTGCGTGGCGCCATCGCGCTCGTGCCGCAGGAGACCGTGATCTTCGGCGGTACAGCGGCGGACAACATCCGCTTCGGCCGCTCGGATGCGTCCGACGACGAGGTGCGTGAAGCCGCGCGCCTTGCCGAAGCCGACGGCTTCATCGCCGCCCTGCCTGAAGGCTATGAAGCCCCGTTGGGCGAACGCGGCGTGCGCCTGTCCGGTGGCCAGAAGCAGCGCATCGCCATCGCCCGGGCCATCCTGCGCGACGCCCCGCTGCTGTTGCTCGACGAGGCCACCTCGGCCCTCGACGCGCAGTCCGAAGCGGCCATCCAGCATGCGCTGGAACGGCTGGAGAAGGGCCGTACCACGCTGGTGATCGCCCATCGCCTCGCCACCGTGCAGCGCGCGGACCGCATCGTGGTGATGGATGGTGGCCGCATCGTGGCCCAGGGCACGCATGAAAGCCTGCTGGCCGAGGGCGGCCTGTACGCCGAGCTGGCCCGGCTTCAGTTCGTGGCCTGAGCGGATCCGCGTGAGGGGCACCGCGATGTTTTCACATCGTTGACAGCCCCCCACCTACCTTGGGCGGCATGGATAGCGACCTCCTGCTGCCGCGCCCCGAAGGCCTTTACTGCCCGGCGGGTGAATTCTTCATCGATCCGATGCAGCCCGTCGCTCGCGCTGTCGTCACGCACGCGCACGGGGATCACGCGCGCGCGGGAAGCGCCCTCTATCACGTAGCCCGTGCGGGTGCCGCGCTGATGCACGAGCGCCTCGGCGCCGGATCGGTCATTCACGACCACGACTGGGGCGAGCGCTTCACGCTGGGCAACACCACCGTATCGCTGCATCCCTCGGGCCATATCCTGGGCGCGGCACAGGTCCGTATCGAGAGCCGGGGCACGGTCGCCGTGGTCTCGGGAGACTACAAGCGCGATCCCGACCCGACCTGCGCGCCATTCGAGCCGGTGCCGTGCGACATCTTCGTCACGGAATCCACCTTCGGCTTGCCCATCTATCGTTGGCCGCCCATGCATCGCGTCGTGGATGAACTGCTCGCGTGGCTCGACGAGTGCGCGGCGCGTGGCGTTCCGGCCGTGCTGTTCTGCTATGCGCTGGGCAAGGCACAACGCATCCTCGCCGAACTGGCAACGCGCACGGAACGCACCGTGCACCTGCATGGCGCGATGCTGCGGCTGGTCGAGGCATACCGCGAGGCGGGCGTCCGCATGTTGCCGACGCAGGCCGTCAGCGATTCGGCACGTGGCAAGGACTTCGCGGGCGAGTTGATCATGGCGCCGCCTTCCGCGGCGGGTTCGCCGTGGATGCGTCGCTTCGCCAAGGCGTCGACCGGTTTCGCTTCCGGCTGGATGCAGGTGCGCGGGGCGCGTCGTCGCCGCGGCTACGATCGCGGTTTCGTCGTCTCCGATCACGCGGACTGGCCGGGCCTGATCCGCAGCGTCGAGGACTGTGGCGCGAAACGCATCTATGTCACCCACGGCGACGGCGAAGCGCTGATCCGGCACCTGCGCGAGCTCGGTCACGATGCCTTTCCCCTGCGCTCGCTCGGCGGCCAGATGCCCGACATGCGCAGCAGCGAGGAAGGCGACTGATGCGCCGCTTCGCCGTCCTTTTCGAAGCGCTGGACCGGACCTCGTCGACGACGGCCAAGCGTGATGCCATGGCGGCGTACTTCGCCGATGCCCCAGCGGAAGACGCAGCCTGGGCGGTCTACGTGCTTGGCGGTGGCAAGCTCAAGCGAACCGCCACGTCGACGGAACTGCGTCTCGCGCTCGCGCTGGAAACCGGCTACGCCGACTGGCTCATCGACGACAGTTACCAGCATGTGGGCGACCTTGCCGAAACGATCGCGCTGATGCTGCCGGCGAGTCCCGACGACATCGAAGACACCCCGCTGCATGTCTGGATGGAAGCGCGCCTGCCCTCGCTCAACAAGCTCGAATCCGCCGAGCGCGTCGCGCTGCTGCGCGAATGGTGGCGGGCGTTGCCACCCGGGCAGGTGTTCCTCGTCAACAAGCTGCTGACCGGCTCGCTGCGCGTCGGCGTATCGCAGCGGCTCGTCGTGCAGGCACTGGCACAGTGGGCGAACCTGCCCACCGATCTCATCGCCCACCGGCTCAGCGGCGGCTGGTCGCCGGGCGCGACGGCATTCCGCGAGCTGGCGGGACCGGAACGCGCCGACGAGCACGCGGGCGAACGCCCCTATCCGTTCTTCCTGGCGTCACCGCTGGAACAGGAGATCGATTCGCTCGGCGACGTCGGTGACTGGCTCGCGGAATGGAAGTGGGATGGCATTCGCGCCCAGCTGATGCGACGCGCGGATGGCGCGCTGCTCTGGTCGCGCGGCGAAGAGCGCCTGGACGGCCGCTTCCCGGAGATCGAGCAAGCGGCTCAGGGGTTGCCGGATGGCTGCGTCGTGGATGGCGAGATCCTGGCGTGGAAGCTCGACGAAGAGCATCCACTGCCATTCGCGGCCTTGCAGAAACGTATCGGCAAGCTGAAACCCGGGCCGAAACTGCTGGCCGATACGCCCGTGCGCCTCATGGCGTACGACCTGCTCGAGCTGGACGGCCAGGATCTTCGCGAGCGCCCGCTCGCCGATCGCCGCACGCTCCTCGCCCGCCTGATCGAGGATCGGCGACCCACGCTCATGCTGTCGCCCGCCGTGCCTTCCTCAGGGTGGGACGCCTTGACGGCCATCCGTGCCGAATCGCGTGAGCGCCGCACCGAAGGCCTCATGCTGAAGCGCCTCGATTCGCCGTATCGCGTCGGGCGCAAACGCGGCGACTGGTGGAAATGGAAGATCGATCCCTACACCGTCGACGCCGTGCTGCTCTATGCCCAACCGGGCCACGGACGTCGCTCCGGGCTGTTTACCGATTACACCTTCGGCGTATGGGACGGCGACGTGCTGGTGCCCGTGGCGAAGGCGTATTCCGGCCTCGACGACGGTGAGATAGGACAGCTCGATCGCTGGATCCGCGCGCATACCATCGAACGCTTCGGCCCCGTGCGCTCCGTCGAACCCACGCACGTTTTCGAACTCGCCTTCGAGGCGATCCAGGCCTCCGGCCGACACAAGGCCGGCGTGGCCGTGCGCTTTCCGCGCATCCTCCGCTGGCGCACCGACCTCGCGATCCGCGATGCCGACAAGCTCGACGACCTCCGCCGCCTGGCGTCGGGCTGAAGCCCGCCTGCTGGCGTGGTTCGCGGCGCAGGAGCGACGGCCTGCCCCGTTCCAGCGCGCGGCGTGGCGCGCCTGGCACGAAGGCCATAACGGGCTCATCCATGCACCCACGGGCACGGGCAAGACATTGGCCGCCGCAGGCGGTCCCCTGATCGATGCGCTGCTGAATCCGCAGAGCGGCCTCCAGCTGCTCTGGATCACGCCGTTGCGCTCATTGGCCACGGATACCGCCCAGCACCTGACCGCCGCTGTCGAGGCGATGGAGTTGCCATGGCGCGTCCTGCGACGGACCGGTGACAGCGGCAGCGCCGAGCGCGCCCGCCTTCGCCGCGGGGCCTGCGAGCTCCTGGTCACCACGCCTGAAAGCCTCGCCTTGTTGCTGAGTTATCCCGATGCGAGGCAGCGCTTCGCCTCATTGCGCGGCATCGTCGTCGATGAGTGGCACGAGCTGGTCGGCAACAAGCGCGGCACCCTTCTCCAGCTAGGTCTCGCGCGCTTGCGCCATTGGCTTCCGTCCCTGCGCACGTGGGGCCTTTCCGCCACGCTGGGCAATCTCGACGAAGCACTGCATGCCCTGGCCGGCGACGGCGTGCTCATCGGCAGCGGCAGCCGCAAGAAGACAACGATCGAGACCGCGCTACCCGAACAGGGCGAACGCTTCGCCTGGGCCGGTCACCTGGGCCTGTCACAACTGCCACGCGTGCTCGCCGCCGTCCTCGCCTCGCGCAGTAGCCTCGTCTTCGCGAACACGCGCTCGCAGGCGGAGCTATGGCATGAGGCGCTGGCCTCGGTGTGGCCCGAGTCACCCGCCACCCTCGCGCTTCACCATGGCTCCATCGATCCGAAGCTGCGCTTCGCCACGGAGGAAGGACTGCGTGTGGGCGCGCTACGCTGCGTCGTCGCCACCTCCAGCCTCGACCTGGGCGTGGACTTCTCCAGCGTGGAGCGAGTGATCCAGATCGGCAGTCCCAAGAGCGTCGCGCGCCTGCTGCAGCGTGCCGGACGCAGCGGTCATCAGCCAGGCATGCCCTCGCACATCCTTTGCGTGCCCACCCATCTTCTCGAACTGGCGGAGATCGCCGCCGCACGCCGCGCACTCGCCGAAGGCCACCTGGAACCCCGGCATCCGATGCGCGGCTGCCTCGATGTACTCGCGCAACACTTGCTCACCATGGCGCTGGGAGGCGGCTTCACAGCCGACGAAGCATTCGCGGAAATCAGCTCGTCGCTGGCCTACGCGCGCCTGCCACGCGAACGCTTCGATGCCGTGCTCGCGTATCTGCGCACCGGCGGCTCGGCACTCGCCAGCTATCCCGAATACCACAAGCTGGTGGAGACCGAAGGCCGTTACCACGTGGACAGTGGTCGCGTCGCGCGCATGCACCGCTCGTCCATCGGCACCATCACCTCCGACGGAACGCTGCAGGTGCGTTACATGAAAGGCGCGCGACTCGGCACCGTCGAGGAAAACTTCGTTTCGCGCTTACGCCCGGGTGACCGCTTCCTGTTCGCCGGACGCCACCTCGAACTCGTGCGCGTACGCGACATGACCGCCTACGTGCGCGCGGCACCGAACCGGCGCGGCGGTGTTCCCCGCTGGATGGGCGGCCGCCTGCCGCTCTCCGGCGAACTGTCCGACGAACTGCGCCGCACGCTGGCCGAAACCAGGCACGTGTCGAAGGAGATGCGCGCGCTCGAACCCCTGCTCGCCATCCAGCGGAAGCAGTCGGAGATCCCGGACCTGGGTGAGACCCTCTGCGAGCGAACGCGAACGCGCGAAGGCGATTACCTGTTCGTCTTTCCTTTCGCGGGACGGCTTGCCCATGAAGGCCTCGCCGCCGTGCTCGCGTATCGGCTATCACGCATCCAGCCCGGCGATTACGGCTATGCCGTGAACGACTACGGGCTGACGATCACCGCCGCACGCATGCCGCCTCTGGATGCAGACACGATGCGCGTGCTGCTGCACCCTTTCCGCCTGCGCAGTGACATCCGCGCGAGCGTCAACCTCTCCGAACTGGCGCGCCGACAGTTCCGAGAGATCGCACGCGTCGCGGGACTGGTTTTCAACGGCTATCCGGCACACGGAAAAACACTTCGCCAGCTGCAGGCCTCCAGCGGCCTGTTGTTCGACGTGTTGCGCCGCCATGACCCCGACCACCCGTTGCTTTGGCAAGCCGAGCGCGAAGTGCTCGACCAGCAGCTCGATTATTCGCGCCTGCGCAGTTGCCTGCTTCGCGTCGCGCGCTCGCGCCTGGTCTGGCGTGAACCGAAGCGGTTGAGTCCACTGGCCTTCCCACTCTGGGTCGAACGGCTGCGCGGTGGCATCGCCACGGACGACTGGCGCACGCGTGTCGAGCGCATGCTGGCCACGCTGGAAAAAGGGGCGGATACATGATGACGCGCGACATCGAGGTCGCCGGTGAGCGCCTCACGCTGCATGTGCAACGCGCCCTCCACTGGGCCGCTCGTCGAACGCTGCTCGTGTCCGACGTCCATTTTGGCAAGGGGGCCGTGTTCCGTCGCGCGGGTATCGCGGTACCCAGCGGCGACACTGAAGACGACCTTGCCCGCCTGGACGACCTGATCGCGTGGTGCGCGCCGGAAAAACTTGTCGTCCTCGGCGATCTCGTCCACGGCGCGGCGACCGAACGCAGCGCATGGGTGGAACGCGTTCGCGCGTGGCGGCGTACCCACGATGCTGTATCGATGGTGCTCGTCGCAGGAAATCACGACCGCCACTTTGACGTCGCCTCGCTGGGATTCGAGGTGCAACCCGACCGGCTCGCCGCACCACCCTTTGTCTTCGCACATCATCCGCATGCGCAAGCGGACGGCTATACCGTGGCGGGTCATGTCCATCCCGGCGTAACGATTCGCGATGGTTGGCGGAAACATCGCCTGCCCGCCTTCGTCTTCGATCGCAACGTCGCGATCCTGCCCGCGTTCGGCACGTTGACCGGATTGCATGAAGTTGCGAGCGCCACCGACCGTCACATCATTGCCATCACGCCGGCAGGACTCCTGCCGGTTCGCTGATGCATAATCCGGTCTAAACCCGACACGGAGTGATGCGCATGAAGCGTTTGTTGGTTGGTGTGACGGCCCTTGCCATGACGGGCCTTGCTTTGGCAGCGGGACCAGGGGCAGTACGCAAACGAGTGGAAGCGAGCATGTTGCTCACAGGCTCGATCACGGTGGCGCCCGACGGAAGCGTCAGCAGTTACGACATCGACAAGGCCGACAAGGTGCCTGCGGAAATCGTGAGCCTTGTCCAACAATCCGCCACTGACTGGCGCTTCGAACCCGTCATCCGCGACGGTCATCCGGTCAGCGCCAAGGCACACATGAGCCTGCGCGTGGTGGCCAGGCGCGAGAACGAGAACAGTGAGTCGATGACCGCGCGCATCGCTGGAGCCAATTTCGGCGACGACGGCCAGGACGGCGAATCGATCACGTACATCGACCGGCATCCGCCGTCGTATCCCGCTGGTGCCGTTGCCGCGCACGTAGAAGGCACGGTATACCTGCTGCTTCGCGTGGACCACGACGGCAAGGTCGCCGATGCGTTCCCCGAGCAGGTCAACATGGGCGTCATCGGTTCGGACGCCGACCTGCGCATCTGGCGCAAGGCACTCGCCGATCCCAGCGTGCTGGCGGCGAAGACCTGGACGTTCCGGCCTCCGACAAAGGGACCTCACGCGAACGATCCGTACTACTACGTGCGCGTACCCATCGTCTTCGCGATCAACAGTCGCAAGGGCGGCGGCCCGGGCGACATGTACGGTCAATGGAAGGCCTATGTGCCGGGTCCGAAAGAAACCGCACCGTGGTCATCGGACACGCCCAAAGGCGACGCGAACACCGACGCCCTCCCCGACGGCCAGCTCTTCCTCGTAAACGGCGGCCTGAAGCTGAAGACCCCGCTAGACCATTCCTGATCCGCGCAGGGGAATGCCCCCCCTGTCCTTCACCTGTGGGAGCCGCTTCAGCGGCGATGGGTGCTTGCTTCGACCTGGCCCGCTGCCGCGGGATCGCCGCTGAAGCGGCTCCCACAGATCCTGTGCGGCTCCCACATCGCCGCTGAAGCGGCTCCCACAGTCTCTGTGCGGCTCCCACAGTGGCGCTTCCGCAGTGGCTGGATTTGCCTCTCAGCCGAGTGCCGTGACGAGGGCTCTTACCGTCTCCGAATCCGTGCGGGTCTCCCCTGCGCCCATGCCGAGCGTGTCGCCGGGAACGCGGCGCATCGCCGAAGGCAGCTTGCGCTTGGCCGAGGCGTGGAACTCGCGGGCACGCGTGCTTTCACGGAGTGCCACGATGTTGCCGGGCTCGATGCCCGCGCCGGGCATGACGACGATGCGTCCGCCGGCCTGGGCCACGAGCCGGGCGATGGCGGACGCGCCGGCCACGGCGCTTTGCATGCCGCCCGAGGTCAGGACGCGCTCGAAGCCGAGGTCGATCAGCGTTTCCAGTGCCGCTTGCCGGTCGGGCACGAGATCGAATGCGCGATGGAAGGTCACGCCCATGCCTTCGGCCGCGCGCACGAGCAGGCTGCAGACTTCCGCATCCACTTCACCCTCGGCGGTAAGCGCACCGACGACCACGCCATCGCAACCCAGTTCACGGCAATGCGCGATATCGTCGAGCATCGCCTCGACCTCGGCGTTCTCGTAGACGAAATCGCCCGCGCGCGGACGCACGAGCACATACAGCGGGATTTCCAGGCCCTCGCGAGCCAGGGCGATGGTGCCGTGCGATGGCGTGACGCCGCCTTCTTCCAGGCTTGCGCAGAGTTCGACACGCCCCGCGCCGCCTTCCTGCGCGGCGAACGCCGATGCGACGGAGTTGGCCGCGATTTCGAGCAGCGCCATGATCAGTAACTGCTCTTGCCGGGAATCAGGGTGTCCTGCTTCGCCGCATCGCACACGGCATACGAAAAGCCCTTCTGGATCGCCCACGCACCCACGTTGCCCTTCTTGTCCATCGCCAGGAAACCCACCTGAAGGTCCTTCGCGTTCGGCTTCTTGCGCAGGATGCGCTCCACCGCCTCGCGACAGGCATCTTCGGGTGAACGGCCCTGTCGCATCAGTTCGACGACAAGGAAACTGCCGACGTTCCGGATGACTTCCTCGCCCACACCGGTGGACGTGGCGCCGCCGACTTCGTTATCCACATAGAGGCCCGCGCCGATGATCGGACTGTCGCCCACGCGACCGTGCAGCTTCCAGGCCATGCCGCTGGTGGTGCACGCGCCGGACAGGTTGCCCTTCGCGTCGATCGCCAGCATACCGATGGTGTCGTGGTTGGTTGCATCGCCCGGCGTACCACCGGGGCCAGCGTTGTAGCTCTTGACCTCGCTGTTGGCGACCGGCTTGTACTTCGCCGTCTTCAGCCATTCGTGCCAGGCCTTGTCCGATTCCGGGGTAAGCAGTTCTTCGCGCGGGAAGCCCTGTTCGATGGCGAACTGCAACGCACCGTCACCGGCCAGCAACACGTGCGGCGTGCGTTCCATGACGCGTCGCGCGACGGAGATCGGGTGGGCGATATGTTCCATCGCCGCCACCGCGCCGCAGTTGCCATTCTCGTCCATAATGCTGGCGTCGAGCGTGACCTTGCCGTCGCGGTCGGGATAGCCCGCGCGGCCCACGCTGTGATTGCGCAGGTCGGCTTCCGGAACGCGCGCGCCCTGCTCCACCGCATCCAGCGCACGACCGCCGGCCGAGAGCACCTTCCACGCCGCCTGGTTCGCGGCGACGCCGAAGTCCCAGGTGGAACAGACGCGCGGCACCATGCCGCCAGTGGCTGCCGCGGCCGGCGCCTTAGCGATGGCCTTGGCCGTCAGTGCCACGCCGGAGGCGATCGTCGCCCCCTGGAGGAATCGTCTGCGATCCATGGTGCCCCTCATTCGTCGACGCGCCTTCCGCGCCGCCGCCGATGGTCGCACGGTCATCATGATCGACGCCACCGTGCCCCATGGCCTCCTGTTCGCCAACCAGGCCGTCGCGCTTGCGCCGGGCATCCTCCTCCATACGGCGGAATTCCTGCGCGGCGAGCAGGCGCGACATGGACGAACGCGACAGGGATGCCGCGAGCACGCTCATCATCGCGAGTACCGCAAGCACGACAAGCAGGATGGCACCACGCTCATTGCGCATGCGCGGGCCTTGCCGTCGAGCGGCTATGGCGACGGCCGTCCATCGTCCACAGGACGACCTCCAGCGTGACCGCGGCATTGTCATGGGCTTCGGCGAGCGCCTTGCGCCTGACGATGCCTTCGCGATCGTGGAGGCCCGCGATGAATTCGATACCGGCCATGCCTTCGACGTAGGAATCGCAGCGCTTCTCCTTGCAACGACGCAGGCCGTCGTCGACAAGCCAATGCGCCGCGTCGAGCAGCAACACAGGCGTGTGCGCGTGCGACGATCGCACCGCGCAGGCAGCGCCTTCGACGCAGCCTTTCCAGCCGTCGGAATCGCGCAGGTCGCGGGCGATCGCCGTCTGGGCCAACCAGACGGCATCGTCCGATCTCACGGCGACCCGTTGGCGCATGACCGCCAACCCCACCATCGAGAGGTTGGTCATCGCGATCGCGGCGACGATGGAGGCGACGACGAGGCCAACGAGTAATTCAACCAGGCTCATGCCCGTCGTCTTCATGCGTTGAATGGCCAGACGAGCACGTCACGGCCCATCCATGCGATGCGGATCACGCACGCCGTCGCGGTGTCGCAGCGCACCGTGCCTGTCGCCGCCTTTCCGATACGGGCGAGCGCCTGCCGGAACGCGCGAAGATCGTCCGCTGCCGCACCCGCGCTGTCACATCCGTTGTCACACGAGGACGCGAACGACGCCGTCACCGCCGATGCATAGTGCCCGTCCACGACACCCGCGCGATTCGCGCGCATGCGTGCCTCGAGACTCAGGGCCGCCGTGGTCGCGGCGAGCAGTCGCGATGCCTTCGCGTCCGTCGCCATGGCCTGCAGCATCCATGTGGCCGTGCAGGCGCTACCGATCGCGAACACCGCGAGCGCGGTGAGCGATTCGATGAGTGACGAGCCAGGAATGCGTCGCATCCCCGCAGCGTCTTATGTCAGGAGGCCTTCCCAATGCCGGGATGCGGCGCCGTGCGTCGTGCGCTTCACCCGCAGCACGAACGCGGGCGATGCCTTGCACAAAAACGGCTGCACAAAAAAAACCCCGCGCATGAGCGCGGGGTTTTCATGGCATTGAAAGCGAGGCGCTCACGCCGCGACTTCGACGCCCGACGCCTGGGCACCCTTCGGGCCAGTCGTCACTTCGAACTTCACGCGCTGGCCTTCCTGCAGGCTACGGAACCCCTTGGAATTGATCGCAGAAAAGTGGACGAACACGTCCTCCCCACCGTCCTCGGGCGCGATGAAACCGAAACCCTTGGCGTCGTTGAACCACTTGACCGTACCGAAACGCATTGCGGAAACCTCTGGACATGGACTGGAAGCACCCGGATGGCGAGGCGTTCCCCATGGATCCCCTTGGCCTGCCCCCGCGGCGCGCACAAAGTATCATCATGTTTTAGACCAAAGCGCAACTGGGATTCTTTCCGATATCAGCCTTCCGCGAGTAGACGGCCAAGGATCGGCGGCACGTTCGCCGTCGCCGCGGCCAGGTGCGCGAAGATTTCCTCGATGCTGATTTCCGCTTCGTCGCCGGCACCCGCCGCATAGTTCGCCACGAGTGCGAGGCAGGCGAATTCCAGGTCCAGCTCGCGCGCAAGCGCCGCCTCCGGCATGCCGGTCATGCCGACCAGGTCGCAGCCGTCGCGCTTCATGCGGGCGATCTCGGCGCGTGTCTCGAGCCGGGGGCCCTGGGTCACGCCGTGGACGCCGCCATCGATGATCGCCAGGCCTTCGGCCCGCGCGGCGCGGAGGATGGCCTGGCGAAGGCTCTCGGTATATGGCTCGCTGAAGTCGATGTGGCGCACCTCGGCCCCCTCGACATCGTTGAAGCTGGTGAAGCGGCCATGTGTGTAATCGATGACCTGGTCGGGGACGACCAGCGCGCGCGGACCCATGTCGTCGCGAATGCCGCCGACGGCATTCACCGCCACCACGCGGCGCGCGCCCAGTGCATGCAGCGCCCACAGGTTGGCCCGGTAGTTCACGCGATGCGGCGGCACCGTATGGCTTTCGCCGTGACGCGCCAGGAAGGCCAGCCGCTTGCCACGGAAGTCGCCCGTGACGACGTCGCCCGACGCGGGACCGAACGGCGTGTCGATACTTTGACGCTCGGCGTTTTCCAGTCCTTCGAACGCATAGAGACCGCTGCCGCCGATGACGGCGAGATCGATGCTCATCGGATCAGTCCTTCAAGGCGTAGATGGCCGGCAGGTTGCGCGCCTGCTCGTAGTAGTCCATGCCGTAGCCGAACACGTAACGGTCCGGCAGGTCGACGCCGTTGAAATCGGCCTCGATGCCGTGGGCGCGGCGTCCATGCAGCTTGGTGCAAAGCACGGCCAGCAGGACTTTCGACGCCCCCATCTCCACGCAGGCGTCGCGCACGGCCTTCAACGTATGGCCCTCGTCCAGGATGTCGTCGACCAGCAGCACCGTGCGGTTCTTCAACGGCACTTCCGGCCGGCGCAGCCAGTGCAGGTCGCTGCCACTGGTCTCGCCGCGGTAGCGCGTGGCGTGCACGTAGTCGAATTCGAGATCGGTCTTGATCGACAGGGCCAGCTGGCCGGCAAAGACCAGCGCGCCGTGCATCACGGTAAGAAACACCGGACGCTCGCCCTTGAGGGTGGCGTCGATCTCCTTGCCCATGCGGGCGATTTCGGTGTCGAGCTGTTCGCGGGTGAACAGGATATCGGAGCGCGTCAGCGCATCAGCGAGCGAAGCGGCGGTCATGGGTGGGTCAAGGCTCCAGGGCGGTCACGCGCGCGATGAATCGCTCGCGTTGGGGATTGTCGACGAGGCCTTCCCAGGTGGAGCCGATCGC
>DATNJP010000306.1:0-3625 GCA_035603855.1 Luteibacter sp.
CTGACGGCTGGCCCGTGGCCGACGCCGGCAAGCTCGGCTGGAACACGGCGACGCTTTCCTCCCTCGAGGGCAAGATCGCCGACGGCACCTACAAGAAAATCACCAGCATCGTCGTCGCCGACCACGGGCGGTTGGTCTACGAGCACTATTTCAATGACGGCTCGCCGGACCTGCTCAACGATGTCCGCTCGGCAAGCAAGAGCCTCACCGCCATGCTCGTCGGCGCGGCCATCCAGCGTGGTGCAATCCGCGACGTGAACGCCCCCGTCTACCCGTTCTTCCCCGAGGTGAAGCTCGAGCGCCAGGACGCGCGCCGTGCGGCTATCACCCTCGAGGATCTGCTGACGATGAGCTCGATCTGGGAATGCGACGACGACAACCCGTTCTCCACGGGTAACGAGGAGCGCATGTACGTCTCCGAACGTTGGCTCGACTTCGCGCTGAACCTGCCGGTGCGAGGCTATGCGCCCTGGGTCACCCGGCCGAAGGACTCGCCGTACGGCCGCACGTTCTCCTATTGCACGGCTGGCGCCTTCGTCGCCGGTGCCGTGGTTGAGCGGGCGACGAAGCAGCCCCTGGCGTCGTTCGCCCATGAGGCGCTCGAAGTCCCGCTGGGCATCACCAGTGTGAAGTGGAACGCATCGAGCGAGGGCATCGGCATGGGCGGCGGCGGTACGCGTTATCGCTCGCGCGACCTGGCGAAGCTGGGCCAGCTCGCCGCGGACGGCGGTCGCTGGCAGGGTAAGACGGTGCTTTCGGCCACGTGGGTCACCGCCATGCTGACGCCGCACGCGCAGGCGCGTGACGACGCGGACTACGGTTACCTCTGGTGGCAATTCCGTTTCCCCGTGAAAGGCGTCGAGACGAAGGTCTGGGCGATGAGCGGCAATGGGGGTAACTACGTGTTCGTCCTTCCCGAGCGCGGCCTCGTCGCCGTGATCACGAGCCAGGCATACAACCAGGGCTACGCCCATCCACAGTCGCAAGCGATCTTCCGCGACTTCGTGCTAAAGGCTTTGCCTCAGTAGCGATGCCACCGCTCCTACGCGGGACCCGCGGGCTTCAGCTCAGGCGGGCACCATGGCGCTTCGAGGACGCGTTCGCGCTCGGCGGCGACGCGTCGCGCGATCGCTTCCAGCACCGCTTCGAAACCGGGATCGCCCGCCAGCGGCGTGAACAGTGGCGAAGCGCGCAGGTAACCGGCGTCGCGCCAGCCTTTCTCCACGGCGTCGGACAAGGCGGCCACCGCACCCGGACGATCGCCCGACGCCTGCAGCAACACGGCGAGCTCGAGACGGCCCGTGGGCCAGGGATCGTTGACCAGGGCGCCGCGGGTGTCCTTGATGCGTTGATCCAGCCAACCGGCGTCCACCGGCGTGCCGCCGTAAAGCACGGCGAGTGTCGTCGGTAGCGTGGAGGCCGGGCGTAACGCCCGGCCTTCCGCGAACGCGGTGGCGGCCGCCGCCTTGTCGTTGCGGCGCAGGGCGAGTTCGCCGTCGAGTTGGGACAGTTCCGCGCGTGAGGTGCCACGCGCGCGGGCCTGGGCGATCGCCGCGGCAGCTTCGTCGTAACGCCCATGCGCGAACAGAAAGGCGGGCCAGCCGATGTTGGCGAAGACGTTGTCCGGCGCGAGTTCAACGGCATGGCGATAACGCGTCTCCGCCGCGCTGTCGAAACCCAGCAACTCATACTCGCGCGCGATCTGCACCTCGCGATAGCGGACACGCGAGGGATCACCGCGCATATCGAGGTTGGCATGCAGCGCGTCGGCCAGGCGGCCCTGCTCCTGATAGAGGTAGGCGGCCGAGGACCGGCTCGGGTCGTCGGCCGGATCAAGCCGAATCGCGCGCTCGTACCCCGCGATGGCGCCGGGAATATCGCCGAGGCAGTCACGCGCATAACCGAGGGCGGACCACGCATTCGCACTGTCGGGCCGCACGGCGACCGCACGATCAGCCAGTCGAAGCGCATCGCGCGCCTCATCGGGGCCGGCGTTGTAGACGCAGCTGCGCGCCGCGCGCGTGCGACTGGCGCCCGACAACGCGGCGACATCGTCCGGCGCTTCGCGCAAGGCGCGATCGTAGAGCGCCAGGGCACGTTCGTTGTTCTCGCGTTGGCCCATCGCGGCATACCAGTGGGCGCGATCGAGGATTTCCTGCTGTGCGCCCACCGCCGGCTTCTGTTCGCGCGCGAGAAAGGCCACGCCCAACGAGGCGGCTGCCAGCACGCCGACCGCGGCGACGGCAGGCCATACCGTGTGCCGGCGTGGATTCGATTCGGTCGCGGGTTCCGGCGGGGCGCCCAACTGATAGCCGCGACCACGAACCGTGCGGATGTATCGCGGCTGGCGCGCGTCGTCCCCGAGCGCCTGGCGCAGCAGGCGCACGCGCTGCGTCACGGTTTCCTCGTTGACGATGGCGGGCGCCCATACCTCGGCGATCAGCTCGTCGAAGCTCACGACACGGTCGCCGTGTCCGATGAGGCACGCAAGCAGCTGGAAACTCAGGCCAGCCACGTCGAGCGGCGTGCCTTCGCGTTCCACCCGCTGGCGCGCGAGGTCGACGGTGAGGTCGAGCAGGCGGTAGCGGGTGGTCACGATGCGATCAGCCGCCGGCGGGCAGGAACAGCAGCAGCGCGATGCCCAGCAGGATGCGGTACACGGCGAAGGTGGTGAACCGGTGCGAGCGGATATAGCCGAGCAGCCACTTCACCGAGACGAAGGCTACGATGGTGGAAACGACGAAGGCCACGCCCAGGCCGCTCCAGTCCTCGCCCGCCGCGCCGCCAAGCTTGAACGTCTTGAGCAGTTCGTAGCCGGTCGCGGCGTACATGGTCGGGATGCCGACGAGGAAGGCGAACTCGGTGGCCGCTGCGCGGTTGTTGGTGCCGGCGAGCATGGCGATGAAAATCGTGGCCGCCGAGCGCGAGGTGCCAGGGAAGATACCGGCGACGATCTGCGCCAGGCCAACGAGGACGGCGACCTTCCAGGTGACCGCGGCGCGCTCGGGCTGACGCGCGGCCAGCTTCTCGGCGAGGATCATCCAGATGCCGCCGATGACCAGGGCCCAGGCGATGGGCGTCACGGTCTCGGGCAGCTTGAAGCCCAGCTTGGCGACGACCAGGCCCAGCGCCGCCGTGATCACGAAGGCCAGCAGCAGCTTGAGCACGTACTCGCGCGTCTCCGGGCGGCGCCAGTTGACGACGAAGCTCCACAGGGTGCGCCAGTAGATGAAGGTCACCGCAAGGATCGCACCGGCCTGGATCGCCACGTTGAAGAGGTCGGAGCGGGCACCCAGCCAGCGTTCGGCGATAAGCAGGTGACCGGTGCTGGAAATGGGCAGGAACTCGGTGATCCCTTCGACGATACCGAGGAGGATGGCGCTGATCAGGTCATTCACGTGGCAAGCATTCCCGGGCAAGAGCAGGGCCATAGCTTAGCGTCACTCGCCGCCCCGCCCGCCCGTGGGGCCTGAACGCAAGTTTTCACGTCTCGATACTGTGAACTGCGGCCGATAGAGCGACCGCAGTTCAGAAAAGCGCAGCCCGCGTTACACGGCGTGCTGGAAATCGAGCGTCTCGGTGAGATCACCAGGGGCAGGACCGCCCACGGCGACCATGGCTTGCT
>DATNJP010000307.1:0-2656 GCA_035603855.1 Luteibacter sp.
GTCCACGCCCCACCTTACGGCGTTGTAGAACTGCGGCACCAGACAAGCATCCGCCAGCGTCGGCGTGTCTCCGTGGCTGTAGCGCGCCGCCGGCCCTTGCGCCATGAGAATCTCCAGTCCATCGAAGCCGTGCGCGATCCAGCGTCGCGACCAGGCTTCCTTCCTCGACGCATCCGCCCCGAACTCGGCCTCTATGGCCTTCAGCACGCGCAGGTTGCCCAGCGGGTGGATATCGGATGCCACGGCCTGCATCAGCTCACGCACGCGCGCCCTGCCCTCCGCGTCGGCAGGCATCAAGGGTGGCGTGGGACGGGTCTCGTCCAGGTACTCCATGATCGCCATCGACTGGCGCACGATGCGGTCGCCGTCCACCAGCGTGGGAAGCTGTGCCTGCGGCGAGAGTTTCCGGTACGCGGGCTTCAGGTGCTCGCCGCCATCGTTGACGAGGTGCACGGGGCGGGCTTCATAGCCCAGACCTTTCAGGTTCAGGGCGATGCGAACACGGTAGGCGGCGCTGGAGCGCCAGTAGGTGTAGAGGACGAGGGACATGCTTTGGCTTCCTGCGGATTCGTCGCGAATTCTATCGGGGAAGGGTGAGGAAGCCTTGCCGCGCTGCCGCGCGGATCGCCGCTGAAGCGGCTCCCACACGCCGTCCCGTGGAAGTAGCAGCAATCCTGTGGGAGCCGCTTCAGCGGCGATTTGCGCCACACGCACCCGCGCGGGGACAATGGCCGTTTCCCCGACCCAGCGCTGGAGCCCAACGTGTCCGTCACCCGCATGCAAGACCTCGACCTGCGCGGCAAGCGCGTGCTGATCCGCGAAGACCTCAACGTTCCCGTCGAGAATGGCAGGATCACCTCCACGCAGCGCCTGGACGCCGCCCTGCCCACGATCGTCGCGGCCCGCGACGCCGGCGCCAAGGTCATGGTCATCTCGCACCTCGGCAGGCCGAAGGAAGGCCAGTTCGACGAGGAGTCCTCCTTGAAGCCGGTGGCGGAATGGCTGGGCAAGAAACTCGGCAAGGACGTACGCCTCGTCCGTGATTACCTCGAGGGTGTCGAGGTCGCCGACGGTGAAGTCGTCGTCCTCGAGAACTGCCGCATGAACGTCGGCGAAGGCAAGGACGACGAAGCGTTGTCGAAGAAGTATGCCGCCCTATGCGACATCTTCGTCATGGATGCCTTCGGCACCGCGCATCGTGCGCAGGCTTCCACGCATGGCGTGATCCGCTTCGCACCGATCGCCGCAGCCGGCCCTCTCCTCGCCAGGGAACTCGACGCACTGGGCAAGGCGCTCGAGAACCCGGAAAAGCCATTGCTGGCGATCGTCGCCGGCTCGAAGGTCTCCACCAAGCTCGAACTGCTGCAGAACCTCGTCGGCCGTGTGGATCAGCTCATCGTCGGTGGCGGCATCGCCAATACCTTCATCCTTGCAGCAGGCCATAAGGTTGGAAAGTCGCTGGTCGAAGCCGACCTGCTCGCCACCGCGAAGGAAATCATGGCCGACGCGAAGTCGCGCGGCGCCGACGTACCCGTGCCCACCGACGTTGTTGTAGCCACGGAGTTCTCAGCGGATGCCAAGGCCACGGTGAAGGCCGTGGACGAGGTCGGCGACGACGAGATGATCCTCGACATCGGTCCGGACACGGCGAAGCGTTATGCCGACCTCATCGCCAAGGCAGGCACCGTTGTCTGGAACGGCCCCGTAGGTGTGTTCGAATTCGACGCCTTCGGCAAGGGCACCGAGACGCTCGCACGCGCGATCGCCGCATCGAAGGCCTTCTCCATCGCCGGCGGTGGCGACACCCTCGCCGCCGTCGACAAGTACGGCATCGAGGACGGCGTCTCCTACATCTCGACCGGCGGCGGCGCCTTCCTCGAATTCCTCGAAGGCAAGGAACTGCCGGCGGTCGCCGCGCTCAAGGCCCGCGCGGACAAGAAATAATGCTGATCCTCTTCGATCTCGACGGCACCCTCATCGACTCGGAGATCGGCATCTTCGCCGGCGTTCGCCATTCATTGGCGAGCGTGGGCGCGGAAGCCCCCGACGACACCGTGCTGCGTTCCTGGATCGGGCCACCCTTGCGGGTGAGCTTCGGCGAAGTGCTCGATGGCGATAGCGTTCGCGTGGAAGCGGCGGTTGCCGCCTACTCGCAGCGCTTCCGCGAGATCGGTTGGTCCGAGCACACCGTGTACGACGGTATCGCCGCCGTCATCGCCGCACTCGTCGATGCGGGCCACCGCCTTGCCGTGGTCACGAGCAAGGTCCGCGCCCACGCGGAACCGATCCTCGCCCACCTGCCCTTCGGGCACCTGTTCGAACGCCTCTATGCACCGGGCCCCGCCACGGCGCATAGCGAAAAAGCCGAAATGATCGCGGCGGCCTTGGCCGACTTCGATCACCCGGCCGACGACACGATGATGATCGGTGACCGCCGTTTCGATATCGAGGGCGCTGTGGCCAACGGAGTTCGTGGCGTGGGCGTGCTCTGGGGCTTTGGCGATCGCGAGGAGCTGGAAGCGGCCGGCGCCTGGAAGGTCATCGAGACGCCGACCGACATCCCGCTGCTAGCCGCTTCGGTCATCGCGGGCTGATCAAGGCGGACTACCGCGGCTTCAGCCCGCGCGCGCCGGCGGCGAGAGACGATTCTTAGCGA
>DATNJP010000308.1:0-3775 GCA_035603855.1 Luteibacter sp.
CTCCACTCGCAGCCCGACCCGGCCCGTAGGGCAATAGATAAACGGCCGCTCTTCGCGGCCCTTCCTTAGCGGGTCGCCGCAGGCGTGGCCCCGAGGGTGGTACCCGCCGGCTCTTGCGACGTCGCCGCACGACGAGCAAAAGCGAGGCCGAAGGCGAGCCCTACCCAAGAGACACGCAAAAAAAGCCCGGCGTAAGCCGGGCTCTTCGATTACCTGCGAGCGGTAGGGACTTAGCCTTAGCCGCGCGACGCCTTCTTGCGGTCGTTTTCCGTCAGGTGCTTCTTGCGCATGCGGATTTCCTTCGGCGTGACTTCGACGAGCTCGTCGTCGTCGATGAAGTCCAGTGCCTGCTCCAGCGTGAACTTCGTTGCCGGGGTCAGCTGGATCGCATCGTCCTTACCGGAAGCGCGCATATTGGTCAGCGGCTTCGGCTTGATCGCGTTGACCGTGAGGTCGTTGTCCTTCGCGTGAATGCCGATGAGCTGGCCTTCGTACACGGAGTCGCCTTCGGCGGCGAACAGCTTGCCGCGTTCCTGCAGGGGTCCGAGCGAGTAGGCCGGGGTGGTGCCCGGGGCGTTCGCGATCATGACGCCGTTCTGGCGCTTGGCGATCGGCGCCGGCGTGTACGGACCGTAATGCTTGAAGACGTGGAACAGGAGGCCCGAACCCTGGGTCAGCGTCTTGAACTGGTTCTGGAAGCCGATCAGGCCACGTGCCGGGATCTCGTATTCGAGGCGCACGCGACCGTTACCGTCCGACACCATGTTCTTCAGGTCGCCCTTGCGGACGCCGAGGCGCTCCATGACGCCACCCTGGTGGATTTCCTCGATGTCGATCACGAGTTCTTCGATCGGCTCCATCTTCTGGCCGTCGATTTCCTTCAGGATGACTTCCGGACGCGACACGGCCAGCTCGTAGCCTTCGCGACGCATGTTTTCGATCAGCACCGAGAGATGCAGTTCGCCGCGGCCCGAGACCAGGAACTTGTCGGCGTCGGAACCGTCTTCCACGCGAAGGGCGACGTTGTGCACCTTCTCGCGGTCGAGGCGCTCACGCAACTGGCGGCTGGTGAGGAACTTGCCACCCGACAGGTCCTTGTTGCCGACGAACGGCGAATTGTTGACCTGGAAGGTCATGCTGATCATCGGCTCGTCGACGCTCAGCGCCGGCAGCGCTTCCGGCGTATCCAGCGCGGTGATCGTGTCGGAAATGGTCAGGTCGGCGATGCCCGAGATGGCGACGATGTCGCCGGCTTCGGCGCTGTCCTGCTCGATGCGCTCGAGGCCGAGGAAGCCGAGTACCTGAGCAACCTTGCCCTGGCGCTTCTTGCCTTCGCGGTCGATCACGGCAACCGGCATGCCCTTCTTCAGCGTACCGCGCTGCACGCGGCCGATGCCGATGACGCCGACGAAGTTGTTGTAGTCGAGCTGGCTGATGCGCATCTGGAAGGGGCCGTCCGGATCGACGTCCGGCTTCGGCGCGTGCTGCATGATCGCTTCGTAAAGCGGGGTCATGTCGCCTTCGCGGGCGTTCTCGTCGAGCGAGGCGTAACCGTTCAGCGCCGAGGCGTAGACGATCGGGAAGTCCATCTGCTCATCGGTGGCGCCGAGCTTCGCGAAGAGGTCCCATACCTGCTCGACGACCCACTCCGTACGGGCAGCCGGGCGATCGACCTTGTTGACGACGACGATCGGCTTGAAGCCCATCGCGAACGCCTTCTGCGTGACGAAGCGCGTCTGCGGCATCGGGCCGTCCATCGCATCGACCAGGATCAGCACGGTGTCGACCATCGACAGCACGCGCTCGACTTCGCCACCGAAGTCGGCATGTCCCGGGGTGTCGACGATGTTGATGCGGTTCTTGACGCCCGTCTTCTTGTCTTCCCAGGTGATGGCCGTGTTCTTGGCAAGGATCGTGATGCCACGCTCCTTTTCCTGGTCGTTCGAATCCATCACGCGCTCAGCAAGCACGGTGCGCTCGTTGAGCGTGCCGGACTGCTTGAGAAGCTGATCGACGAGGGTGGTCTTGCCGTGGTCGACGTGAGCCACGATGGCGATATTGCGCAGGAATTCGATCGACATGCGTAACGCGCCGGCGTTCGGCCGGTGCGCCTCTTTGGTGTGGGAAGCCGCCGATTATAAAGGAAATTGGCGACTTTCGCATGACGGCGGGAGACCGCCCCCGGCGGCCTCCCGCAGAGGCCCGGTCAGGGCATCAATGGTTCATCCCGGCAGCTGGCCGGCAGGTTCTTTGGCTCGATGCCCTCGCCGGAGCAACCCCAGGCGATGGAATGGCCCTCCAGCCGGGGGGTGAGCACGAGGGTGGCCGAGTCCAGCTTCGGATTGGTCTTGTGCGGCGGGGTGGCGTCCATGGTGACCACGATCTCGCCGCCGGGACCGACCTCGACCGAGCCTGCGTAGTCGTTACCCAGCGTCTCCGGCTTGCCGAGGCCTGCCGCCGTGTTGCTCGCCGGGAACTTGCCGGTGGCCTGCCTATGCTCCGCGACCGCCGTCTTCGCGCTGTCGGCCGCGGCCAGGGCGCCCGCGACCTGGCTACGCAGGATGTATTCCTGGTACTGCGGGATGGCGATGGCGGCGACCACGGCCGCCCCCGCGACGACGCCCATGCCACCCACCTCGCCGACCAGCTCTATCGGGCTCTGCTCGTAGGTGAACGAGACAGCCAGCGTATCCTGGTCCACTTCGATCGCGGCACCGATGACGCCTTTCTCGGGCAGGTTCAGCGTGTGCGCCGAGGGCAGCGTGCTGATGTCGACGTCCGCACCGACGGCCGCACCCACGAACTGCAGGATCTGCAGGTACGAGTAATAGGCTTCGCGCTGGGCGTCCCGGCTGGTCGCGGTGTAGCCGATCAGGGTGCGGTTACCAGGATACGCACGGGCCTTGAGCCACTCGTCCAGCGACGTATCGGGTTTCGCCGCGGCACGGTCGGCCAGTGCCTGCGGCACTTTCGCCATGACGACCCAGTCGCCGTCCTCCACCCAGTACGAGCGTCCGCCGAAGCGCCCGATAAGCGCCATGAACGGTTTCATGGACGGATCGGCCATTGCAGGGACGTCGTCCATGCCCGGACCCGGCATGGACATCCAGTGGACATCCGTGCCGTCGACGTTGGCCACGCCCGTCTTCCAGCCTTTCGCCTTCATCGTTTCGATGCGCGCATACCAGTCCTTGCGGTCGGGCGTGCGCAGGGCGAAGAACGTGCCAGCGTCGTCGGCGAACACGAGGAACTCGGGGCCGAACCAGCGGAACCATTCGTTGGGTTCGGCACCGTAGCGGGCTTTCATTTTTTCCACGCCGGCGCGGTACGTCTTCGCTGCCTGCGGGCCGAAGTCGAGGTTGAGGTTGTCCTCGAAGGTCTTGTACGACTGGGCGTCCGGTACTGACATGGTCATCGCCCAGTGTGGCTCGCCAGCCGTCTTGAGGGTGGGCGCGAATGCTCGCGGGGCGAGGTACTGCAGCACACGCGCCTGCGGTGCATGGGCGATGACACGGAATTGCGCACGACCATCGACCGTGCCGCCACCGAAGGCGATGGCATCGGCCTTGGAGGCGAAGTCGGCGGGGAGTTTGCCGAACGGCGTCTCGCCGGCTTGCGCGGCAGCCACGCCACCGACGCCACGTACGGTGACCCAGCCGAACAGGCCTTCGCCCGAGGTGTCGATGCGCGATTCGAGCGCGGCCAGCGTGGCGGGTGCGGTGGTCGCGGTCGCCTTTCCGAACATGGCGATGACGTCATCGAGCTTCGCCTTGTC
>DATNJP010000309.1:0-5661 GCA_035603855.1 Luteibacter sp.
GAAACCCTCGTAGAAGGGCACCCTCGCGCCGACGGCGTCTTCCAGATATCCACAACCGTAGGCGGCGTGTCGAAGGTCAGCCTGCTGAACTGGCCCGATGGAGCCGTGCTGAGCGAAGGTCGACGTTTGGCGTTCGCAAGCCATGGCTTCAAGAAAGGCACCCGCTACAGCTTGCGCGCGTTCGACCCAGTCACCCAGCGCGTTGCAACCGCCGACGTGGAAGTACTCGGCAACGAATTCGTAGACATGCCATTGGGCCGCGAGACATTGCACCATCTTCGCCAAACCCTTGCCGGCAGCGACGGCAGCCAGCCGCTTGATATCTGGGTGGACGACCAGGCCGATGTGCGCCGGAGCGTCACGCCCATGTTCGGCGCCCGCATGGAGATCTTGGCTTGCGACGAAGCCTGCGCGAACGCGCCCGACCAGGACATCGACGTATTGCGCGCGGCCATGGTTGGCTCGCCGCGGCTCATAACGTCATCCTTTGCCCTCGGCACGATGCGCTATACGATCGCCGCCGGCCATGGACAGAAGAACCCCTTCATCGACACGGACGAACAGCATGTTCTTTCCGTTGGTGACGATGTTTATGAGGTCACGGTCGCCTCGACGGCGGCGGCTGATGGTGGCGAGGCACAGCCCGGTTCGGACGACAGGGCACCCAATCCATGGGTGCAGTCCACTGCGCCGGAGATCGTTGCTATGGCCAGCAAGGTCGTCGGCAATGCAAGCAACGACCTGCAGCGCATGCGCAGGCTGCGCAGTTTTCTCACAGACTACCTTGACCAGAGCAGTCTTGATGTCGGCTACGCGACCGCACTGGATACGCTCCATACCCGGCGGGGCGATTGCACCGAGCACGCGGTGTTGCTTACCGCGCTAGCCCGTTCCCAAGGCATATCCACACGCATCGTCACGGGCCTCGTCTATACCGACCGCTTCGCGGGCGCGTCGCGCGTCTTTGTCCCCCACACCTGGGTACAGGCCTGGATCGGCGATCGCTGGATCAGTTTCGACTCGGCGGATCGCCGCTTCGACTCTACGCACATCGCGCTGGCAATCGGCGACGGCGATCCCTGGCGATTCTTCTCCGCGATGAACGCATTGGGGTCCATCAGCATCAAGCGTGCCATCCCGCCGGCCGCTCAGATGAGCATGCCCGGCGGTCCCGGCGACCGCAATCTGCCCCCTGAACCTGACCACGGTCGGGAGCCGGTAAGTAGCGGGAGCGGGAGCGGGAACAGCGGCGGCGGTCGGTCGCACTAATATTTTCACGGACCCGACCAAAAGGGGGGATTGACTCGCGCCCGGAAAGTGGTGTGATGAAGGCGTCCCCAACAATCCGGAAGTACGCTCATGAGACGCTCTCTTGCCGTCCTCGCCGTACTGTGCCTGATTCCTTCCGCCGTCCTGGCGGAGGAACGCTGGATGACCGTCCTCCTGGACGGCCGTAAAGTGGGCAGCCTGCGTATCGACCGTCAGCTGGAAGGCGACAGGGTCGTCACCCAGCAGGTCCTCGATTTCCGCATGACCCGCGCACGCACCCCCCTGGCCTTGCGCACCGAACTGCGCTCGACCGAGTCGAGCGACGGCGCCCCACTCGCTTTCTATGCGAGCACTCGCATGTCGACCCAGGAGAACCTGGCCACCGGCGAGTTGCGTGACGATGGCACCTTCCAGGTCGCCAACACCGTCGGCGGACAGTCCCGGATCAACCTGTTGATCTGGCCCACCGGCGCGACGCTCGCCGAGGGCCAGCGCCTGACCATGGTGGCCCATGGGTTCAAGGCAGGTACCTCCTACCGCCTGCGCAATTTCGATTCCGTCAGGCAGCAGGTCGCCAACGTGGATGTGCAGGTCATCGGCGATGAGATCGTGGTCATGCCAAATGAGGAGCGCGAGACGCTTCATCATTTGCGCCAGTCGATCGCGAACGCCGCCGGCGACCATAGCGTCGACCTCTGGGTCGACGACAACGGTTATATCCGCCGCAGCCTGGCTCCCCTGCTCGGCTTCCGGCTGGAGATAGCGTCCTGCGACGCAGCGTGCGCGCAAGCCCCGGACCAGGACATCGACCTGCTCCGCGCCGCCATGATCACCGCGCCCCGCCCCATGGTCGCCGCCTTGCGCGCGGCGCCGGTGCGCTACACGATCACGGTGCGCGGCTCCAACCCCAACCCTTTCATCAATACCGACGAACAGCAGGTCAGGCCGCTGGGCGATGGCGTGTATCTCGTCGATGTTGGATTCGGCGCGCGCCACGGCGACGAACCGGGCCCGCTTCCCGAGGACACCGCCGCCAATGCCTGGGTGCAGTCCGATGCCGACGACGTGGTCGCGCTTGCCCGCCGCGCGTCGGGTGATGCCGCCAGCGACCTGCAACGCATGCGGCGCATGCGCGCCTTCCTTTCCGACTACATCACCGTCAAAGGGCTCGACGTCGGTTACGCGTCCGCCTTGGAAACCGTGACGACCCGGCGTGGCGATTGCACCGAACATGCCGTCCTCCTCACCGCCATGGCGCGCGCCATGGGCATCCCGGCGCGTGTGGTCACCGGCATCGTCTACGCCGAGCGCATGGGTGGCGCCAATCGCGTCTTCGTGCCGCACGCGTGGACGCAGGCCTGGATCAACGGCCGCTGGATCAGCTTCGATTCCGCCCAGCGGCGCTTCGATTCCACGCATATCGCCCTGGGCACGGGCAGCGGCGAGCCCTGGCGGTTCTTCGCGGCCATGAGTTCGCTGGGCAAGATCCGGATCGATCGCGCCATTCCCAGCTCGAACCTGATCGACATGCCGGCGCCAGGCCCGACGTCGATCGGCGCCACGGCGGGCCGGGGGGCACCGTGACTCCCGGCACTTGAAACTGATATCACTGTGATATCAAATGACCCCCCCATTCCAGGGGTCATTCCGTCATGAACGAACGTCCCGCCGCGTCCCTTCCAGGGATTCCCACCCTCCTCGTCCTGCTGGTCATCGCCTTGCTGGTGATCGGGGGCGTACTGTCGCAATCCGTGCATGGCGGCAATCCCATGAGCGTCGGCGGCATCGTCCTCGCACCGATCGTCGCCTTCCTCGCCAAAGGCTTCTTCCAGGTCCAGCCCAACCAGGGCCAGGTGATGCAGCTGTTCGGCAAGTACGCGGGCACGGAGCGGCGCGAAGGCCTGCGCTGGACCAATCCGTTCTACTCACGGCGCCCGGTAAGCCTGCGCGTGCGCAACTTCGAGAGCAGCCGGCTGAAGGTCAACGACAACGACGGCAACCCCATCGAGATCGCGGCGATCGTCGTATGGCAGGTCGTGGATACGGCGGAAGCCGTGTTCTGTGTCGACGATTACGAGAACTTCGTGCGGATTCAGAGCGAATCCGCGCTGAGGCAGATGGCGCAGAGCTACGCATACGACGCCCACGACGATACGAAAGCGTCTCTGCGCAGCCATGGCGAGGAAGTGAACAACCATCTGCGCCAGGAGATCGAGGCGCGCCTGATAAAGGCCGGCGTGCAGGTGATCGAATCGCGCATCAGCCACCTCGCCTACGCGCAGGAAATCGCCCAGGCCATGCTTCAGCGCCAGCAGGCGAGCGCCATCGTCGCGGCCCGCGGACGCATCGTGGAAGGTGCCGTCGGCATGGTGGCCATGGCACTCGACCAGTTGCGCGCCCAGGGCGTGGTGGAACTGGACGAGGA
This sequence comes from Luteibacter sp., assembly GCA_035603855.1. GTDB lineage: Bacteria > Pseudomonadota > Gammaproteobacteria > Xanthomonadales > Rhodanobacteraceae > Luteibacter. Next base: position 3,695 of record DATNJP010000309.1, read on the forward strand.
ACGCAAGGCGGCGATGGTGTCCAACCTGCTGGTTGTCCTTTGCGGCGAACGTGCCACGCAGCCGGTGGTCAACACCGGCACGCTGTACAGCTGAGGACGCGGTGGCGGCCGAGAAAAAAGCCTATCCGCTGCGCATCAACGCAGCCGTGCTGAAGGCCATGCAAACATGGTCCGACGACGAGTTGCGCTCGCTCAACGCGCAGATCGAATACGTCCTGCGCGATGCGCTACGTCGCGCGGGACGATTGAAGCCGGTGAAGGTGCAGCCGGTGGAGGATCCTGAGGCGTGACTGGCGTGCCGTACGCCGCGGCTGCCCCGTATCGCCCTCGGGCACACCTCGTGTGGGAGCCGCTTCAGCGGCGATCCTGACGAAGCGATACCCCCAAGGCGATCCACCCCGCGATAAAGGCGACACCACCCACCGGCGTGATCACCCCGACGATCCGCGGCGCGCCCAATGCCAACGCATAAAGGCTTCCCGAAAACAGCCCGATACCCACCGCGAACGATCCGATCGCCACGCTCCTGCCCCGCCCTTCCGGAAGACAGGCCACGGCCGCCAGCAGTGCCAGGGCATGCCAGAAGTGATATTCGACGCCGGTATGCCATGTCGCGAGCGCCGCGTCGCCGATCATCCCGCGCAAGGCATGCGCACCGAACGCGCCAAGGGCCACCGCGGAGGCCCCGGCCAGGCCGACGAGGATGGCGGCGGCTGCGCTGACACGTTGTCGCATTCGTGGGGATTCCTGGACGGACGTGCCTGCTCGCCGGCACGGGTGGCGTATCCTTCGCAGGATATATCGCGGAGTGTCGCATGAAGCCGTCCACCTGCCGCCGGGTCGCCCTGGCCTTGATCGCCCTGCTCGCGCTGGCCACGCTCAGCGCCTGCCAACGCGAACCGCAGCCCGAGTGGCGGCTGACCGACGTGTCGGGTCACCTGCCCGATCTCGACTTCAAACTCACCGACGACAACGGCAAGACGGTCACCGGCGCCGACTTCAAGGGCAAGGTGACGCTGATGTACTTCGGCTACACGCACTGCCCCGACGTCTGCCCACTAACGCTTACGCAGTTGCACGTGGTGCTCGATCGCCTCGGCGCGCCGGCGGACAAGGTGCGCATCCTTTTCGTCAGCGTGGACCCAAAGCGCGACACGCCGGCGATCATGCATGACTACGTGAACGCATTCGACAAACGCGCGGTAGGCCTCGTCGGCTCCGACGCGGATGTCGAAGCCCTGGCCAAGCGCTACCGTTCTGCGTTCACGCGCGAACCCGATCGCGGCGACGGCAGCTACGAAGTAAGCCACAGCTCCGCCATCTACCTGTTCGACAGCGAAGGCAAGGCGCGCCTGCTCGCCACGCCGTCTGCCTCCCAGGACGACATCGTCCACGACCTGCACCTGCTCACTTCGCTCGAGGCCAGCCCATGATGCTTCGCACCTTCGCTTTCGCGCTCCTCCTCGCAACCGACGCCTCGCAGGCGGCCGACAACACGAGCGTCCATGTGACGGGTGGCTGGGTGCGCATCCTGCCGGGAAACCTGCCGGCGGGAGGCTATGCCACGTTCGAGAACACCACGGAAAAAGCCCTGACGATCGTCGGTGCGAGCAGCCCGGACTATGCCGAGGCGATGATCCACCGCAGCAGCACGGAAGGCGGCATGGGGCGGATGGAAATGGTCGACAGCGTGGCCTTGCCGCCGAAAGGCAAGCTGGTCTTCGGGCCGGGCGGATACCACGTGATGCTGATGCAGGCAAAGCACCCCGTGAAGCCGGGCGACACGGTGACGGTGACGTTCAAGCTATCAGACGGCGAGACCGTCCCGGCCACGCTGATGGCACGCCCGGCAAACGCAACTGGCCTCTAGCCGACGGTAGGTGTGGCAGCCGTTGCTTGTGATAGCCCGGCTTTTGTGGGAGCCGCTTCAGCGGCGATGGGTGCTTGCCTCGAGATTGCCCGCTGCC
>DATNJP010000310.1:0-6324 GCA_035603855.1 Luteibacter sp.
CCGCGACGGCAAGCCATTCAAGACGCGCGATGGCGGCGTGGCCAGGCTTACCGATCTGCTGGACGAAGCGGTGCAGCGTGCGGCGGAACGAATCGATGAGTCGGGATACGGCGAAGGACTGGACGCAGCGGGCAGGCTCGCGCTAGCGCGTCAGGTCGGCATCGGCGCGGTGAAATTCGCCGATCTCTCGGGTGACCGTCTCTCGGGTTATGTGTTCGACGCCGATCGTCTGGTGGCTTTCGAAGGGCGCACGGGTCCGTACCTGCAATACGCCTGCGTGCGTCTGCGCTCCCTTCTGGACAAGGCGGGCTCACAGTCACCGGGCGTCATCGAGCCCAAGGAAGACAGCGAACGCGATCTGGTGCTGGCTTGCCTGGATTTCGCCAGTGCGGTCGCTGATGCCGGACGTCAGTTGCAGCCTGGGATTCTCGCCGAGTACGCCTTCGGCGTGGCGCAACGTTTCAGTCGTTTCTACGCCAACTGCGCCGTGCTGGGTGAACCCGACGCCACCTTGCGTGCGTCGCGCCTCGGCCTTTGCGTGCTGACACGTGCCGTGCTGGAGCGGTCGCTTGATCTGCTCGGCATCGACGTGCCGCAAAAGATGTAACCCATGCATCGCCTGCGGGCCCGTCATGGTGACGGGCCCGCCTCGTGCCTCAGGCCTTCGAGTAAGCCTCGGCGGCATCCATGACGCGGGCCGAGTACACCAGCGCGGCACCGGCGTTCAGCGCGATGGCGACGCCGAGCGTTTCGGCGATCTCTTCCTTCGTCGCGCCATTCTTCAGCGCCTCCGCGGTATGCACGGTGATACAGCCGTCGCATCGTGTCGTCACCGACACCGCGAGGGCGATCAGCTCGCGCAGCTTCGCGTCGAGATGGTTGGTCTTGGCGCCTGCATTGGAGAGCGCCTGATAACCCTGGATCGTGCCAGGGCTGAGCTTACCGATTTCGCCTATACGGCCCATCAGCTGGCTACGATATTCGACCCAGTCGAGCATGGTGAATTCCTCCGGTGATCCGGCGGCACGGGGTTGCGTCGTCGGTGGAAGCATCATGTTCCTCGCCCGCGAGCCGCGTAATGCGGGTTTGGCGCGTCCTTTGGCTCTGCCGTCTCACGGGCGGCGCCATGAGACGCTGGAGCGAAGAATCGGGCGTTTGGAGCCGAACAGGCTCACGCGCGCCGGGCAGCATAGCCTCCACCACCGACAGGTTTAAGAGGAGCCGCCGATGGCGACCCATCGTTCCATCCCCGCATCGTTCTTCGGCATGATCCTCGGCCTGGTCGGATGGGGCGGAAACTGGCGCGTTGCCGCCAGACTCTGGCACCTTCCGCCGCAGATCGGCGAGGGGATCATGGCCGTGGCCTTCGTGGTCTGGGCAATCCTCACCGCGGCCTATTGGTACAAATGGCTGTTCCACCGCACAGCGGCCATCGAGGAACTGCTGCATCCCATCAACTGCTGTTTCATCGGGCTCGCACCCTCGTCGACCGTGCTGATGGCGATCGTCCTCGCGCCGCATGCGCGCACGCTGGCGATCGTCGCCCTGGTCGGCGGAGCCATCGGGCAGGTGGCCTTCGGGGTCTGGCGTTTCGGCGGCATGCTGGAGGGCGACCGTGATGTCAGTACGACCACGCCGGTGATCTACCTGCCGTCGGTAGCGGGCAACTTCATCGTCGCCATCGCCGCCGGCACGCTCGGGTTTCCGTCGTGGGGCATCCTGTTCTTCGGCATCGGGCTCTTCAGCTGGTTCGCGCTGGAGTCGATCGTCGTCTTTCGCCTGCTCAACGTGGCCGCGTTGCCGCTGCCGTTGCGGCCGACGCTCGGTATCCAGCTCGCGCCGCCGGTCGTTGCCGTTGTCGCGTGCCTGGCAAACACCGAAGGCCACCCGGATCTTCTGGTCCAGGCGGCCTGGGGCTACGGCATGGTGCAGTTGCTGCTGATGATCCGGCTGGCGCCATGGATCCTGAAACAGCCTTTCGTACCGGGATACTGGGCTTTCAGCTTCGGTATCACGGCGTTGTCCGGTGGCGCCTTGCAGATGACGGCACGGGGCGTGACCGGTGCGATCGCGCAGATGACGCCTTTCGTGTTCGTCTTCACCAACCTCGTGATGATCGCGCTGGTCGTCGGCACGCTGGTTCGCATCTTCCAGGACAAGCTGCTGCCGCCACCGATGCCGGTGGCGGCGCCTGCTGGCTGAGCGTTGCCTCAGCGGTCCCGGGCGAGGATCGCCTTGGCGGCATCAACACCGATCACCCATGACCCGGCCAGCATCATGGTGTCCTTGAGCACCAGGCGGCCGGCACCCGACAGATAGGGGAATCCGTGTTGCGCATCGCCCAGGGCGCCTACCCATGCCTCGGGTGTGGTGAAGAGAAACGAGAGCGTGACCAGTGTCGTGACGAAGGAAAGGAAGGCGCCCAGCAGGCCCAGTCGCTTCGACAGCGGATACGAAAGGACAAGCAGAGCGATGGCCCATTCGACCACGCCGAGTCCCGTCGAGAAGCCGTAGGTATTGTTGGTGACCTGCCATGCGCGCTGCTCGGGCACGAGCTGTCCCTCATGGGTGAGGTGTGCCTTGTATTCGGTGGGGTGGTTGTAGAAGAACGACATCACCGGGCTGTTCGCCACGAACGGCGTGATGCTGTCCGCCTCGTAGGGCACGAATTTCAGTGCGCCGATCCACAGGAAAACGACCGCGATGGCGATGCGCATGAGGTTGGGGCCGAGCCGCTCCGTACGGACGAGGGCGGTGAGGGCCTGGCGGAAAGTGGCGTTCATGGGACAGGTGATCTCCTGGAGGGTGATGGCCGGGTGGCCATCGGCGCGGAGAAGTGTTGCCTGCCATGCTGAGAGCATGAATACTCATATCTCTCAATGAATGGCGCGTACGTCTCATGGACGCTCTAACCCGAGTCCTCGAACTGGCCAGCGTGCGCGGCGCGCTAGACGTCCGCTGTTACCTGGCGGGCGGCTTCAGCATCGACCATGACGATTCCTTGCCCGGCGAGGCGCCGTTCCATCTCGTGCTTTCCGGCAAGGCGCAGATGGAGTTGCCGGGCCGCGTCAATGTTGCGATGCAAGCGGGCGACCTGATCGTGCTCCCGCGTGGCACGCGGCATCGCGTCCACGATGGCGGTCCACGCGAGGCGGCCGTGGCGCCGTTGCTGGATCCCATGGGCGCGATCGATATCAAACGCAACACGCTGGGTACGGCGGACCTCGATCTGCTCTGTGGTCGATTCACGTTCGCGCCGGACGCCGGTCGCCTTCTGTTCAGTGCCTTGCCCGAGGTGCTGCATGTGCGCCTGGCCGACTCACACGGACTGGCGACGCTCGAGGCGCTGGTCGGCCTGTTCCGGGATGAAGTGGCGCGGCTCGATCCGGGCGCGCTCGCCGTGGTGACCGCGTTGAGCCAGGCCTTGTTCGTCTTCGCCCTGCGCGCCGAGCTTCGCGAAGGCAAGCTGCCGCCGTCATTGCTCTCGTTGATGGGCGATCCGCGTCTTGGCCGTGCGGTGCTGGCGATGCTTCGAGAACCGGAGCGGGAATGGACGGTGGCGACGCTGGCAAGTGAGGCGGCGATGTCGCGTGCGACGTTCGCGCGACACTTCGACGCCAAGGGAAAGATCGCACCGCACGAAGTGTTGACGCTGCTGCGCATGCATCTCGCGGGCGACCTGCTTCGCCGCGGCGAACTCACCGCGGGCGCGGTAGCCGACCGCGTGGGCTACAAATCGGAATCCGCCTTCGGCAAGGCATTCGCGCGCGTCATGGGTACCACGCCCGCACGCTTCCGTCGCGACAACCAGCTGTTGCCGGCGTCGCGGGTGGGAGGCGAGTGACGCTGGATCAACGCGGCAACGTGGCGATCCAATGTTCCAGCGCGTTGGTGTCGGCAAGGTTGCCATCGTAGGCATGCGCAGGCACCAGGGGCACGTTGTTGCCTCGCTTGCGGCCGCGGTACACCTTCATGGCGGCGCCCAGGTGACCGATGCCGCTGGGCAACGTGGCGACGCGGATGTCCATATAGAGCGTATCGGCGGATGTTTCCTCGCCGACATGGATCGCGCCGAGTGCCAGCCAGAGATCCGCGGCATCGAGGCATGCCGACGCGCAACCACTGTCCGTCACCATGAAGACGCGCGCCTTCGGTGCGGGTAGCGGGTGGGCCTTCGAGGGCGTGTCGTCATCGTTGGGTGCGCGCCAGAAGGGCTTGCCTTCATCGCGGGCCTTGGTCATGCCGTCGGCGACCGAGTTGACCCAGTCCATCATGTCCTTCGAGGAGCCGGGCGCCTTGCGCAGGGCTTCGCCGTATGCACGGATCGACGCGATGTTTGCCGTCGATGCGCGCCAGTCCACCGTGATGGGCGTCTTGTTCGCATCGTCGACGCGCGCCTCGCCCCAGATCGCCTTCGCGACCTGTTGGCTCCAGTCGGATGAGCCGCCGTTGTTGCCGCGCAGGTCGAGGACGATGCGCGGCGCGTTGACGATGGTCTTTCGCTCTTTCTGCAGCCGTGCAATCAGTGGCTCGAGGGCTTTGGCCGCGGCGCCGTCGGGTGCGCCGTCGAAGTCGCTGAGCGTGATCCAGACGGTTCCATCCGGGAACGTGCGCATGCCGATGGGATCCCGCTGGCGACGATAGGTGGCCGCGAGGCGCTCCTTGGCGGCGGCTTCGTCAAGCGGCTTCCAGTCGAGGGCGACCGTCTGTTGTTTGCCATCCACATCGAAGACGCAGCGGGCAGGGCGTTCGACCCAGGGATTGCCGTTGTCGAGGAAGAGCGCACCGCCGCGCCACACCTGCTGGGAGCGCAACTGCCATCGACCGTATTGACTGCCGACAATCTCCTCGGCCAGACGATCGGCTGGCCTGCCGTCACAGGACACGAGGCGGGCGCCGAGCGGCACCGGCGCATCGTCCGCGCGGGTGACGACGCGCTGTGCGCCCGTGTGATCGTAGGCGGTGAGAAAGCCCGGCCAGCGGTTGGGTAGCGGCGGAACGCCTGGTCCTTCGGTACGAAAACCAAGATGGCCGTCATTGAAACTGGAGGCATACGTGCGCATCGCGAAGAAGTAGCCCGCGTAGTCGTGCGTCTGCTTCGCGCGGTCGAGCGCCAGGGCAAGGCCCTTGTCGTTGGCGACCGCGAATCCGGGATTCAGCGGATCGACGGGGCCGGGATGGTTCGCGGCAAGGTCGTCGTGCAGGGCCTGGGCATCCTTGCGGAGTGCATCGCCCCAGTCGGTGATGGTCGGCGCGGTGGCCAGCGCGGCGAGGGGAAACAGGCATAGCGAGGCGACGATCCGACGAAACATGACAGCTCCTTGCGACTTGCGCGATCTTGTCGAGTGAGGAGCAGGCCGGTCAAGTTACGAAGGTCATGCCATGGCGGCCGGCAAGCGCAAGATGCGGATGGCCGCCGGATCGTCGTCGCCCGACGATAGGGCCCTGTCCCAAGGAGTAGATCCCATGTCGTTCCGCATCACCGGCCTCGACCCCGCACCTTTCCTTCCGCTGTACGGCCTCGACGACGCATCGCTCAAGGCACGCGGTGTGATTCGCATGACAGCGACCGATGACACCGGCTTTCCCGAGCGCGTGGAAGTGCGCGCGGCGCGTCGTGGGGAATCGCTGCTGCTGTTGAATTACATGCACCAGCCAGCCGACACGCCGTACCGGTCGAGCCACGCCATTTTTGTTCGCGAAGGTGCGACCACGCCGTACGCGGCGTATGACGAAGTCCCCGACGTGTTGCGCGTCCGCACGATCTCACTGCGAGGGTTCGACCAGCATCACCACATCGCGGATGCGATGGTCGTGGATGGTGCGAAGCTGGCGGATGCCATCGATCGGCTGCTGGCGCTGCCGTCGGTAAGCTACCTGCACGCGCACTACGCAGGCTACGGCTGCTACGCAGCCCGCGTCGACCGGGCTTGACGCCATCCTCGGGTGCACTGGCGTATAAGGGAGTCGTTCCCGCGAGAGGTAAGCCCTTATGCCAGCCACGATGTCACCCGAGGTATGCCCCGTTTGCCAGGGCAAGGGCACGGTCACCTACATCGACGAGGAAGTCTGCTGCCAGGTGGAAATCCCCTGCTGGGCCTGCGCACAATCCCCCGAACAAACCCTGGGCCAGCCATCACCTGACGCCCCCTGGGTAAGCTGAGCAACCCAGACAATGGTGGGAGCCCCTCCAGCGACAATCCCAATGTGTGTTGTGTTGTGGGAGCTGCTTCAGCGGCGATCCCGCGGCAGCGGGCAATCTTGTAGCAAGACCCAGGTAACTTGTGGGAGCCGCTTCAGCGGCGATCCCGCGGCAGCGGGCAA
>DATNJP010000311.1:0-6342 GCA_035603855.1 Luteibacter sp.
CTCCACTCGCAGCCCGACCCGGCCCGTAGGGCAATAGATAAACGGCCGCTCTTCGCGGCCCTTCCTTAGCGGGTCGCCGCAGGCGTGGCCCCGAGGGTGGTACCCGCCGGCTCTTGCGACGTCGCCGCACGACGAGCAAAACGCGATGCCGCAGGCGAGCCCTCCCGAACATGCGCGAAGAACCAAAAAAAACGCCCCTCTCTCGAGGGGCGTTCTCATACATCGACCACCCCCAAGGAGGCGGTCAGGCCAAAAGTCAGAAGAACGACGCGCCGAACGTCACCATGAAGGTGCGCTCCTGCAGGACCGAGTAGTACGGAGCCGATGAATACAGCGTCGTGCCATTGGCGTCCTTGATCTTGCCCGGGTTGCTCGCGAGGAACGACGTGACGTTGCTCGCGTAGGTCAGCGCCTGGCGGTCAGCCAGGTTGAACAGATTGACCTTGATGTACGGCTTGCGGAACCACGGCGAGAAGTCGGCGAAGTTCCAGCCCGCACCGAGATCGATCGTCGTGTAGCCGCCCACGCGCTCCGTGTTCGACCAGTCACCGAAGATCGGCCCCTGGTACTTGGCGTCCAGCGAAGCCCAGAACGGGCCGTTGGAGTAATCGAGGGACACGTAACCCGAGTTCCTCGGGGCGTTGATCAGCGTCTTGCCCTTCGTGTTGTAGATGCCGTCACCCAGCGAGTCCAGGTTGCTCTGCAGCAGTGCGCGGGTATACGAATAGTTCGCGTAGATGCTCCAGTTGTCGTCGAGCTTGAAGCTGCTCTCCGCGTTCAGGCCACGCATGTGCACCTTGGGCAACTGCGTGTACACGGTCAGTGCCGTCGCCTCGTCGAAACCCGAGACCTGCTTGTTGTTGAGATTCGAGGCATAGGCATCGATGCTCGCGGACAGCCGCTGGCCGTAGAAGCGCCAGCCCAGGTCGGCGGTGACGGCGGTTTCAGGCTTGTTCAACAGCGGGCTCGCGTTCGGCGTGCCGTGGCCGTACAAGGCGTTGCTCAGGAGCGCGCCGTTGACCGGCGAGCGGAAGGTCTTGCCGACGCCGAGGTAGAACTGGTTCTGGTCGTTGAGCTGGTACTTGATGCCGCCGCTGGGCGTGAACTTGTGGAAGACGTTCGACGGCGTCGCGCCATACTCCGCATTCGCCGTGGAAACCTTTCCTGCCGTGCTGATCGAGCCGATCGAGCCCGGGTTCTCGTAGGTGTAGCCCTCACGCTTGGACCAGACGTAGGCCAGGCTGCCGGAGAAGGTCCACTGGTCGTTCGGCGTCCAGTTGTCCGTCACGAAGGCCTTTTCGTTCGTGGTGGTCGTGTACTGGTCGTAGACCTTCTGCGAGCGGCCGTCCGGATAACGGATGAGGACATCCTTGCCCCAGGTATCGGCCGGAATGCCCGTGTTCTGATCGACCGGGATGAGCACCTGGCCCTGCTGCTGGCGCGGACGCTCGTACCACAGGCCGTATTCCAGGCTGTTGTCGTCGGTCAGGTCCTGGTTGAGCTTGGCGATGATGCCCGGGCGATACGTGTAGGTGTAGCTGAGCGAATTGACCAGCTTGGAACCGCTGATCTTGCCGTCGCCATCGAGGTCCACGTTCACGGACTTGAAGTAGTTGTCGTTCGCGTACGGGTTCTCGGTGACGGTCGTACCGCCGCCGCCACCGCCCACGCCGTACTGGAAGTACGGAACCACGGACAGGCGCAGGCCGTCGCTGAGGGCGAATTCGCCATCGAGGCTCGCCAGGTAATTGCGGAACGGATTCTCGTGCAGCGCGTAGAAGTTCGTGTTGTTGCTGCCCGGCACGTAGACACCCGGGTAGCTCTGCTTATAGTTGGCCGCGGCCTGGGCCTTGGTCAGCGACTCGTAGTTGGTCTTGACCTCGCGGTTGTACTGCAGCGAGAACGAGATCGAGTTCTTGTCGTCGATCTGCCAGACCGACTTGCCGTCGACCTTGGTCACCTTCGCCTTGCCGCGGCCGCGCCACAGGTTCGTCTCGTTGTTGGAGTACGACAGCCACGAGCGGACCGGGCCGAGGTCGCCAGTGTTCAGGCGCACGAACGTGCGGTGATAGCTGTTGCCGCCGAGGGTCTGGCTGAAATCCACGCCGGCCGTGTGCGACGGATCCAGGGTCACCCAGGCGATGGAGCCGCCGGCCGCGCCCGAGATCGGCGTGTCGTTATCCGGATAGCCCTGCTGGACGGTGATGTCGCCCATGTTCTCGGTGTCGCCGTATTCCGTCGGGTAGATCTTGTAGTTGCCGCTGTCGTTGATCGGCGCGCCGTTGACGGTGACGCCGATCTCGTCGATCGGGAAGCCGCGCACGGTGGCGTTGCCGTCGTTGGTACCCGTGTAGTCGTCCGTGGACGTCACCGCGCCCGGGATGGAATTGATCGCCTGGATGAAGGTCGCACCCGGCGCGGCCTTGACGATGGCCTGGCGGGAAATGGTCGAGACGGCCTTCGGCGCGTCCTGGATGGACATCAGGCCGCCGCCGAGGGCCAGGGCGTCAGCCTTGACCTGCACTTCGCTCAGCTGCTGCGTGGCGCGACGCGTGGCATTGTCGTTGGTGGTGTTCGAGCTGCTGGCCACGTTGGAGCGCTGCGGCTGGGAGCCCGATGCCTGGTTGCCCTGGGCGTCCTGCGCCGTTGCGGCACTGGCGGCCACGAGCAGCGTCAACGCGATCGCGGCAGAAAGAGAATTGCGGTTCATCGACTGGTTTCCTGAAAAACGTGTTGTTGGTAAAAATCGTTCAGCCGCGTCGTACGACGTGCACTTCGCGGCGCCCCTCATCCGCCATCCCTGCCGGTCTCTCCCAAGACCTCGTGAAATCATTCGATCCATCAGTCAGAGATAATCGGATTTCGTAATATCCATCGATTATTCGGGAATCGATATTTATTACGTATCGCGCAAGAAAAAACGTTTCCTCCGGACACAGCGAAACGCCCGGCAGAAAATGCCGAGGCGAGGAAAACCGTGTGAGCCCACAGGTCGTCAGATCCTTGATCTAGCCGACATTTCAATCTTGGCGCGGCGGTACCTTAGCAGCGCCTAATGACAGTTTAGCGATTATCTAACCAGAAACTAAAAAAGGCCCCCGGCGATTAAGCAAACGCTTAATCACCGGGGGCCTTTCAGGACAAGACGATCAGGGCTTGCCGAGGTAACGCGAACGCTTCGCCGGCTTCAGCGACGCCAGGTCGAGCATCACCAGGCCATCCACGCAGCCCGCGAAATCCGGGTCTTCGCCGAAAGCGAGGAACTGCACGCCCTCCGGTTCCACCAGGTCGACGTACTGGCGGTACAGCACCGGCAGCGTGACGCCGAGTGCATCGAGACGATGCTTCAGCTTGCCGAGGCCAGCGGCGGCGTCCAGGCCTTCCAGTTCGCGACGCACGGACTCGATGGTCGATTCCGGGATCACGAACGGCTGGCGCGCGGCGGCGAGGCCCTGCACGCCAAAGAAGTGCTGGTGCGCGGCGGCGATCCATTCGCGCGCTTCACGCGGCATGCTCACCGACATGCTGACCGGACCGAACATGTAGCGCAGGTCGGGATGACGCTGCAGGTACAGGCCGATGCCCTGCCATAGCTGGTCGAGTGCGCGCGAACGCCAGTAGGCGGGCGCGATGAAGCTGCGGCCCAGTTCGAGGCCCTGCGCCAGGCGCGATTCCAGCGCCGGCGAATAATCGAAGAGGCTCGACGTGTACAGCGCCGTCATGCCGTGTTCGCCGATCAGGCGACCGCCATGACCGAAGCGATACGAACCCACGATGCGCAGGGCCTTGGGATCCCACAGCACCAGGTGTTCGTAGAGCGGATCGTAGGCGTCGAGGTCGCGGCGCTTGCCGGTGCCCTCGCCCACGCGGCGGAAGGTCAGCTCGCGAAGGCGGCCGATCTCGCGCATGGCATAGCTGTCGGCGGAGCCTTGCATCAGCAGGACGCGCTTGCCATCGGCGAGTTCGCCAAGCACTTCGGCCTTGTCCAGTTCCGCCACGACGCGTTCGACGGGTTCAGGGTGCGCGAGCGGGGTTTGCCCGCCGAAGACCAGGCCACGCTGGCGTGCGACACGGTAGATGTGCCGGCGCATCAACTTCGCGGCTTTCTCCGGCGAACCGCCGCTGGCCTGCTTCAGCTCGTCGGCGTCGACGAGCTTGCCGATGCGGAAGCTGACGCGCTGTTTGCCCGAGGTCGCTTCGCGCGGAAGCATCGCTGTGCTGAGCGGCTTGGCCAGCATCGACAGGCCGTAGAACGCCACTGAATTGCGGGCGGCGATGTGCACGGGAAGCACGGGCACGCCGGCGCGCATGGCGATACGCGCGAAGCCATCGGCCCACTTGCCATCGCGCACGCCACCCGGGCGAACGCGCGAGACTTCGCCCGCCGGGAACATGATGAGGACTTCACCGGCCTCGATCGAACGGAACACGGCGCGCATCTTCGAGGTGGCGCCCTTGCCGAAGACATCCACCTTCAGCAACAGCGAACCCAGTTGCGGCACCGCGGCGAGTACGTCGTTGCCCAGGATGCGGACATCCCGTCGCACCGAACCGATCAGCTGGATGAGCGCGATCGCGTCGACCATGCCCAGGGGATGGTTGGCGACGACGATCAGCGGCCCTTCCACCGGGATGTTCTCGCGCTCGCGTTCCGTGACGCGGCAGCTGACACCCAGATAGTCGAGTGTTTTCTCGCAGAACTCGAAACCCTGCGCGGGGCCGGAGAACGCCAGCGTGCGATTGAAACGGTCTTCATGAGCCAGTGCTTCCAGCATGCCGACGAGCGGCTTGCGGATACGCGGATGCTGGGCCAGCCAGGGCATCCGTTCCAGCAGGGTCTGATCGATGCTCAGCATGACTTGGGCTCCCTAGACGTCGAACGGTGGCTACCGTACCGGACAGGGGCGGAGTCGTCTTTTTTCATAGTGCCTTCGAACATCCTATGCGCCTGTGAGGGCTTTCGACCCATGCCCGGTGCCAGGGGATTGGCCCCGGCACCGGCCATGCTCGCGGGCAATTATGACAGTAACCCTACCGCCACGTATGTTCTTACGGCAATGGGTAATTCGTCTCTACACCGCGATGTGCAGATAAGCGGAAATACCGGCGAGAAACATCTGTACCGACAAGGCAATGAGCAGCATGCCCATCAGGCGTTCCAGGGCCGTCAGCACGCTCTCGCCAAGCCAGCGGAAGAGGAAGGTCGAGCTCAGCAGGATGATCGAGGTGGTGAGCCAGGCCAGAAACAGCGCGATGCCCCATTCGGCCGTGCGCCCCGGCTGCGAGTTGGTCAGGAGCAGCAACGCAGCCATGGCCGAGGGACCGGCCACGCCCGGGATCGCCATCGGCACGATGAACGGCTCGCCCCCCCCCGTCTTGCCGAACACGCCGCCTTCCACGGGCGGGAAGACCATGCGGATGCCGATGAGGAACAACACGATGCCACCGGCGATGCTCACCGATTCCTGGCGCAGCTGAAGCACTTTCAGGATGTATTGGCCGCCGAGCAGGAACGCGATGAGCACGGCCAGCGCGATCAGCAACTCGCGGATCATCACCTTGCGGCGCCGTTGCGGCGGCACGTCTTTCAGCAAGGCGAGGAACAACGGGATATTGCCCAGCGGATCCATGATCAGGAACAGCAGGATTCCCGCGGACAACGTCGTCATCTGCGCTTCCATGGGGGAGAACTCCTGCGGTAAGTCAGTGGGTCTGGCGAATGTCGAGCACGGTGCCGCGCGCGTTCGCGCCAGCACCGGAAAGAAGGTAGATGATGGCCTCGGCTGATGCGGTGGGCAGCGGCTTGTCCAACGTGTTTTCGCCGTAGTAGGCGGCGCGGCGCAACGCCGTACGCATGGGCGCCGGCAGCAGCGCATGCACGCGCATCGCACCGCGGCCGTTCTCCGCATGCAGCACGGCCGCCATGCGCTCGACCGCGGCCTTGGACACGCCGTAGCCACCCCAGTGCGCACGCGAAAGCAGATCCGGATCGTCGAGGACGAAGACGACCGCGCTGTCCTCGGCCTTCGTCAGGAGCGGCATGCAGGCCTGCGTGAGCGCGAACGGCGCGGAGACGTTCACCTGCATCGCACGTAGCCAGTCGTCGGGCTTGTGCATCGCGATGGGTGTGAGTTCGTTGAAGTGCGCGGCGGCATGCACGATGCCATCCAGGCGTCCGAACTCGTTCTCGATGCCTTCCGCCAACGCCGCGTAATCGGCGGGCGTGGCGCTTTCCAGGTCGAGCGGATGAATCACGGGCTCGTTGCCACCGAGCGCCACGAGTTCGTCGAAGCATTTCTCCAGCGAGCGCACCTTGCGGCCCGTGATGACCACGGTGGCGCC
>DATNJP010000312.1:0-10199 GCA_035603855.1 Luteibacter sp.
GGCCGCAACATCCCGGGTTTCGGTCCGGGTGGCGAGCCGGGCGTGGTTGCCTCCTCGCCGGAAGCGGGCAAGGCTGGCGAGTACGGCATCGTCAACTACATCAATGTGGCGCTGAACTCGTCGAACATGATCTCGTTCCGCAACGAGTGGTACAACGACAAGGACGGTCAGCGCACCGGCTTCGCCACGCGCTACACCAGCCATACCCTGGGCATGACTCACTGGGTGTCGCAGGACCTGGAGATCCGTCCCGAGCTGCGTTACGACCACTCCTATGACGTGGCCGCGTATGACAAGGGCGACAAGCGTTCGCAGGTCACCGCACTCGTCGACGTCATCCTGCATTACTGAGGAATAACCCATGAAAACGTTGCTGCGCAACGGCATCGTCCTGCTGTTGCTGATGACTGCCGTGACCGGCATCGCCTATCCCGTCGTGGTCGGCGGGATCTCGGCCCTGATCTTCCCGCACCAGGCCGCGGGAAGCCTGATCGAGCGCGATGGCAAGCCGGTCGGCTCGGCACTGATCGGCCAGGCGTTCACCGCGCCGCGTTACTTCTGGGGTCGCCCTTCGGCGACGTCGCCGGCCGCTTATAACGCCGCGTCGTCGAGCGGTTCGAACCTCGGTCCGACCAACCCGGCCCTGGCCGATGCGGCGAAGCAGCGTCTTGCGGCGCTGCACGCCGCCGACCCGGGCAACGCGGCACCGGTTCCGGTGGAGCTGGTCGCGGCCTCGGGCAGCGGCCTGGATCCGGAGATCAGCCCGGCCGCGGCGAAGTACCAGGTGGGCCGCGTGGCACGTGCACGCGGTATCGATCCGGCGGCGGTGCAGGCGCTGGTGGAGGCGAACACGGAAGGTCGCCAGTTCGGGGTTCTCGGTGAACCACGCGTCAACGTCCTGCGGCTGAATCTCGCGCTGGACGCTTCGTCCCATTGACCTTTGGGGGACGGGAGGTGGGGAGCGGGTGCTTAAGCTACCCTCTCCCTCATGAAGTCAGTGCCCACGCTTCCCCACCTTCCGGCTTTTTCCGCTTATGAGCGATGAACGCAACGCACGTGCCGACGCACTGCTGAACACGGTGAAGGGAGACGACGGGCAGCGCCTCAAGGTCTTCCTTGGCGCGGCGCCGGGCGTAGGCAAGACGTACTCCATGCTATCCGCCGCGCGCGACCTGCGCCGGCAAGGCATCGACGTGATCGTCGGCCTGGTGGAAACCCATGGCCGTGCCGAGACATCGGCCCTGCTCGAAGGTATCGAGATCCTTCCGACCCGCCCCGTGCGCTATGCCGGGCGCAATTTTCGCGAGTTCGACCTCGAGGCCGCCCTGGCACGCAAGCCGGCCGTGATCCTCGTCGACGAACTGGCGCATACCAACCTGCCGGGTGGACGCCATGCGCGCCGCTGGCAGGACATCGCCGAACTGCTCGATGCCGGCATCGAGGTGTATACCGCGATGAACGTGCAGCACCTGGAGAGCCTCAACGACCAGGTGCGGCGCATCACCGGTGTCGCCGTGCGCGAGACCGTGCCGGACGCCTTCCTCGATCGCGCGCGCGACATCGTGCTGGTGGACCTGCCACCGCGCGAGCTGATCGCGCGCCTGCAGCAGGGCAAGGTGTACGTGCCGGAAACCGCGGCCGTCGCGCTGGACGCTTTCTTCTCACCGACCAACCTCGCCGCCCTGCGCGAACTCGCGGTGGAAACGGTGGCGGCGCACGTCGACAGCGACCTGCGCGAACACATGCTGGCCCGCGGCGGTGCCATGCCGGTACGTCGCCGTGTCATGGCGGCCATCGACGGCGCATCGCAGAGCGAGTACCTCGTGCGCATCACGCGACGCATCGCGGAACGCCGCGGCGCCCCGTGGAGCGTGCTTTACGTCGACCGCGGCGGCACGGACCCGGAGCGTCGCGAACGCGTGGATTCCGCGATGCGGCTGGCCCGCCGCCTGGGCGGCGAAGCGGTGATCCTGCGCGGTCACGCCGTCGCCGATGAATTGCTGACCTGGGCCGATCGCG
Organism: Luteibacter sp.; assembly: GCA_035603855.1. Classification (GTDB taxonomy): domain Bacteria; phylum Pseudomonadota; class Gammaproteobacteria; order Xanthomonadales; family Rhodanobacteraceae; genus Luteibacter. Next base: position 2,020 of record DATNJP010000312.1, read on the forward strand.
AAGGCGTGGGCCAGATCATCGTCGGTCGCACGCGTGAGCGGCCCATCGCGCGCCGGCTGGGCTACTCGCTGACGCAGCAGTTGCTTCGCCGTGGCGCGCACCTCGAACTGACTATCGTGGCGACGCCGACGGAACGTGCCCGTGCGCGCCGTCGCCTGCGTTTCTCGGACGGCAGCGGCACGCGTCGCGAATACGGCATCGCCACGGGAGCGACCGTGGTCGCGATGGCGCTGTCCTTCGTGGCAGACCGTTTCCTGTCGGTCGCCAACCTCTCGTTGATCTTCCTCACCGCCGTGCTGTTCGTGGCGGTGCGCACGCGCATGGCGGTGGCCGTCTATACCGCGTTGCTGTGCTTCTTCGGCTACAACTTCTTCTTCGCGCCGCCGCGTTACACGCTGGCCATCGCGAATGCCGACGACGTGCTGGCGGTGGTGCTGTTCCTGGTGGTCGCGCTGGTCTGCAGCCGACTCGCCACGCGTCTTGCGGGCCAGGTGAACTCGCTGCGCGCGGCGCAGGTGCGTGGCCGTGCGCTGGTAGCGTTGGGCCAGCAACTGGCGACCGCCGCCGATGCCGATAGCGTTCGCACCGTGGGCGCGCGTGCGCTGGCCCGCGTGCTCGACATCGACGTGGCGGTACTGGCACGGAACGCCGCCGCCGAACTGACACCCGTCGCCTCCGCGCCCGAGCCCTTCACGTTGTCGACCCAGGACCTGGCGGCGGCGGACTGGAGCGAAATGCACGCCGAGCCCGCGGGCCGCTACACGGATACGTTGAACGCCGCGTCCTGCTGGATCCTTCCCCTGGGAACCGAGAACCAGCGCGCTGGCGTGGTCGCCCTGCGTTTCCCGCAGGGGCAGCGCGAGCCGGACGCGGATCGCCGTGGCCTCGCGCTCGCCATGATCCAGGACATCGGCCAGGCGCTGGAACGCGCGCGCCTGGCGATGGAGCTGGAGAGTTCGCGTGTGCAGGGCGAGACCGAACGCCTGCGCAACGCCCTGCTTTCGTCCGTGTCGCACGACCTGCGTTCGCCACTGGCTTCGATGATCGGTTCGGCCGGCACTTTGCTGAGCTACGACGCCCAGCTTCCGGTGAGCGAGCGCCATGAACTGCTCCAGGCGATCCTCGGCGAGGGTCAGCGCCTGGACCGCTACATCCAGAACCTGCTCGACATGACCCGGCTGGGCCACGGCACGCTCAAGCTCAACCGCGACTGGGTCGACGCCGGCGAGATCGTCGCGGCAGCGGTCTCTCGCATGCGCAAGCTGTTCCCGGACGTGCGCGTGGACGTGCACCTGCCGACCGACCAGATCCTGCTCCACGTACACCCGGCGCTCATCGAGCAGGCACTCTTCAACATCCTGGAGAACGCGGCCCGGTTCACGCCGCCGAACGAGCCGGTGCGCGTGATCGTGCGCTCGGAGGCGGGGCGCCTGCTGGTGGACGTGGCCGACCGCGGCCCGGGTATTCCGGAAGAGGAGCGGGCGCGGATCTTCGACATGTTCTATTCGGTGTCCCGGGGCGACAGGGGCAAGCAGGGCACGGGCCTGGGCCTGGCGATCTGTCGCGGCATGATCGGCGCGCATGGCGGTAGCGTGGAGGCCTTGCCTCACGTGGGCGGGGGGACGACCATTCGGGTCTCGATCCCCTTGCCGCCGTCACCCGACGAGAACCCATGAATCCGACCGCCCCCCGTGTGCTGGTGATCGACGACGAAGCCCAGATCCGCCGCTTCCTCGACATCGGCCTGAGAGCGGAGGGCTACCAGGTGATCCTCGCCGCGACCGGCGAAGAGGGCCTGGGCCTTGCCGCCACGCAATCCCCGGACCTGGTGATCCTGGATATCGGCTTGCCGGACCGCGAAGGTCACGACGTGCTGCGCGAGCTTCGCCAGTGGAGCGAGGTGCCCGTGCTGATGCTGTCGGTGCGTGACGCCGAGACGGAGAAGGTGCGCGCGCTGGACCATGGCGCGAACGACTACGTGACCAAGCCGTTCGGCATCCAGGAGCTGATGGCGCGCCTGCGCGTGCTCATGCGCCAGAGCGCGAAGGGCGGTCAGGTGGAAGCGGCGGTGCGCTACGATGACGGCACCTTGTCTGTCGACCTGGCACGGCGTGAAGTCATGCTGGATAGCCACGTCGTGGCGCTCACGCGCAAGGAATTCGCGGTGCTGTCGCTGCTGGTCCGTCACCCGGGCCGCGTGGTGAGCCAGCAACAGATCCTGCGCGAAGTATGGGGTGCCACGCACACCCAGGACACGCACTACCTGCGCATCGTGATGGGCAAGCTGCGGCAGAAGCTCGGCGACGATCCGTCCACGCCACGCTGGCTGAAGACCGAACCCGGTGTGGGCTACCGTTTCCCCGCGGCCTGAACCTGCCGGAGCCGCTTCGGCGGCGAAAAGAAATCCCCGACTCCTCACCCCACTTTCATCTTTATCCGATCGCGCGTGATCCCCATCACAGCATGGGCATCCGGCCTCATTTCTCAGACTAGTCTGATAGTCATCCGCGGCGCACACGCGCAGCCTCGCGCGCTCAATCCCACGAGGAGCGCCGCATGCATCGACTGTCGTCCACTATCGTTTCAATCGTCGCCACGATCGTTTCTTCGCCCGTCTTCGCCGCGGCGGTCGAGTGTGGCAGTGAGCACTTTGTCGCCGGAGAACGAATCCTGCCCACGCACGGCGAGGCGCTTGCGCAATGCCGCGAGGAAGAGGTGGCGATGACGGACCCCGAGAAGGGGCAGTACGAGAGGGAACGCTCGTGTTACGACGTGACGCCGCCAGGCAACCATGGCGAGTGGCGGCACGGTCGCATCGCCGTGGATGTCGTCGAACGGCGCAGCGGCGATGCGTATACGTTCGAGGCCTTGTGGATGTGCAAGCCCATGGCTGATTGAGCGTGGCCCACCATCGGGTAGGCAACGTATCGCTTCAACCAATCGCCTGCCTTGCCAGGTAGCGGCCCGGTGAATCGCCGAAGGCCTTGCGGAACATCGCGACGAACGCGCTCGGCGTGGCATAGCCGAGCGCGTCGGATACGACGGACACGGGTTCGCCGTTGGCGAGGCGTTCCAGCGCACAGGTAAGGCGCGCCTGTTGTCGCCATTGCGCCACGCTGCATTGGGTTTCCTGGCGGAACAGGCGTGTGAGCGTGCGTACCGACATCCCGGCCCAGCTCGCCCATTCCTCGATGCCACGGGTGTCGTCGGGGCGTTCGAACATGGCCATGGCGATGCGCCGAAGGCGGCGGTCGACGGGCATGGGCAGATGCAGTTCCTCGACGGGTGCGCGGCGTAGCTCGTCGAGCAGCACGGCGAAGAGACGATCCTTCTCGGGCTCGCGCTCGGCATCGAAAGGCCAGGTCGCCGCGCGTTTGATGATGGCGCGGAAGAGGTCGTTCACGCCGACGACGCACGGGCGCTCCGGCAGACCGGCGGCGGCGCAGGGTGCGATGAAGACGCCCCAGGCGTGGCTGGGACCCGCGATGCTGACCGTATGCAACTCGCCGGGCGGCATCCAGCCAGCGCGATGGGGTGGCAGCAGCCATGAGCCGTGCTCCGTCCGGCTTATGACAAGTCCTTGCTCCACATAGAAAAACTGGCCGCGGACGTGGCTATGCCAGTCGGTCTCCTCAAGCGGCAGTTCGCCCCGTGCCTCGTAGGCGACCAGCGGGGGACCGTCGGCGCTCTCCAGCAATGCGTGTATCGCTTCGTCCAGCATATTGGCCACTTCTCGACATAAATTGGCCAGATAACGATATCAGGCCGATAGCTTCCATGGCTAACATTTGCAGTCCCAAATAAGTGTTCCCGCAGGCCGGCTCATGGCCGTCGTGCGCGGTACCCCCGACGCCGGAGATCCCCCCATGATCCGTCTCGTCACCAGTGAGTTTGCCGACCTTGGCGAAGGCCAGGAGGCGGGCGACGCCCTTGTCACCTTTGTCGCGTGTGCCCACGCGATGCTCGATCCCAGCACGCCGGAAGAGCAGGTCCGGCGCCTGGAGCCGCGCCTCCTGGCCCAGTTGCCCACCCTCCGGGCGCTCGGTGTCTTCGAGTTGTTCGAGGTTCGCGACCCGGCCCTGGCGGCCCTCCTCGCGGATGAAGAGGAAGCCTCGATTGCCTGAAAATATCTGCTCAACGCATATTTGCCTTGACAACTATATTTGGGGCAATAGAATGTGCGTCCATGAACAACAGCCTTTGCCCCACCCCCGATGGCAGGGATAGCCTCGGTTCCCTGATCGGCATGGTCCGTAGCGAGATCGTGCGCGCCATCGAGTCCGATCTGGCAGCCCAAGGGGCAGACCTGAAGTTCACCCAGTTCCACGTGCTGAAACGCCTGGCGGTGAACGGGCCGATGTCCGCGACCGAACTGGCGCGGTCGGTGGACCTGGACGGTGGCGCGATGACCCGCCAGCTCGACCAGCTCGAAGCCAAGGGTTACCTCCGCCGTCAGCCGCACGAACAGGATCGGCGCGCGCTGCGCATCGAACTGACGGAAGCCGGCGAAGCGCTGTGGCGGCACCTGTACGAAAGCAACGTGGCGACGCTCGAACGCGCACAGCGCGAACTCTCGGGGCAAGAGCGCGAACAGCTGCACGATTACCTGGGGCGCGTGCTCAACGCGCTCCGCGAAAAAGACTGACTTAACCGTCGAGGCAAAAACTCATGCGTCTGCACACTCTCGTGGCGGCCGTCGGGGCCGCGTTGATCCTTTCCGGCTGCGTGACGAGCCGTGGCCTGGAACCCCAGGGCCAGCTCACCGACCCGTCCACCCTCCACGCCGACCGTAGCCTGGCGAAGGCGCAGGTTTCCCCTGCCAACTGGCCCGCCGCGGACTGGTGGACCGGGCTTGGCGACAGCCAGCTCGACGGCCTGATCCAGGAAGCGTTGAAGGACAACCCGGACCTCGTCTCGGCCGACGCACGTGTGCGCAAGGCCCAGGCGCAGAGTGGCTCGGCGGATGCCGCGCGCGATCCGACCTTCGGCGTGGGCGGCGGCGTGGCCGGCGCGCACCTGCCGGGTACGTTGTTCCCGGCACCGCTGGGCGATCACTTCAGCTGGACGAAGTACGGCTACGGCAACTTCAACTGGGACATCGACCTCTGGGGCGGCAAGCGTGACGCGTGGGAAGCCGCGGTCGGCGCGCAGCGCGCCGCGGAAATCGACGCCCGCGCCGCACGCATCGAGATCTCCACCAACGTGGCCCGCGCATACGTGCAGCTGGGCTACGCGTTCACGCAGCTGGATGTCGCCCAGGCCGAACTCGACCGCAGCCGCGCGTCGCGCGACCTGACCCGTCAGCGTGTCGCCGCCGGCGTGGACAACCAGATCCAGGTGAAGCAGTCCGATACCGAGGTCGCCTCGGCGGAGCGTGAGCTGGCCGTCGCGCAGCGGGCCATCGATTCCTCGCGCAGCGCGCTCAGCGTGCTGCTCGGCAAGGGTCCGGATCGCGGTCTCGACATCGCGCGCCCCGCGGTACTGACACCGTCCGCCGTTTCGGTGCCGGCCAATGTGCCCGCCGATCTTCTCGGCCACCGTGCCGACCTGGTCGCCGCGCGCTGGCGTGTCGAGGCGGCGTCGAAGGACATCGCCGCGGCGAAGACGGAGTTCCTGCCGAACGTGAGCCTGGGCATCCTCGCCGCGCAGGTCGCGGGCGGCACGGAAAACCTGTTCGCCTCGCAGGCGCGCTTCTGGCAGGTGCTGCCGGCCTTCAGCCTGCCGATCTTCGATGGCGGCCGCCGTCGCGCGAACCTCGCCGGCAAGGACGCCGACTACGACCTGGCCGTGGCCCAGTACAACAAGACCCTGGTCGGCGCGCTCAACGAAGTGGCCGACGATCTCTCGGGCCTCGATTCGCTGGGTACGCAGGTCGATGCGCAGCAACGCGCGCATGACGCCGCGCAGCAGGCCTACGACCTGTCGCAGCAGCGCTACAAGGCCGGTGTCGGCAGCTACCTCGAGTCGCTCATCGTGCGGCAGCAGCTGCTCGCGGCCGAACAGCGTCTCGCCGAACTGCGCGCCCGCCAGGTCGACACCTCCGTCCAACTGATCCAGGCGCTCGGCGGCGGTTTCCGCCCCGAGGCAGGTGACCAGCCGGTCGCCGCCGCCACGCCGGCCCAACACTAAGAACTCGCCCGAGGCACCTAACGATGTCACAAGAAACTACCGCCCCCGCCGGCGCCATCGTCGCGCCGCCACCGAAGAGCCGACGTGGCTTCTTCCTCAAGCTGCTGGTGCTCGTCCTCGTGCTCGCCGCGATCGGCTGGACCGTCTGGTATTACGTGGACGGCCGCTGGTACGAAGACACCGACGACGCGTACGTCAACGGCAACGTCGTGCAGATCACGCCGCAGATCGCCGCCACCGTGCTGTCGATCACCGCGGACGACGGCGACCTCGTGCACAAGGGCGACGTGCTGGTGAAGCTGGATTCCAGCGACGCCCAGATCGCCCTGCTGAGCGCCCGTGCGGAACTGGCGAACACCGTGCGTCGCGTGCGCGGCCTGTACAACAACGTGACCTCCGCGCAGGCGGATGTCGCCGTTCGCCAGACCGCCGTCGACCGTGCGCGTGCCGACTACAACCGTCGCCGCGACCTGGCGAAGTCCGGCGCCATCTCGGCCGAAGAGCTGTCCCACGCACTCGACACGCTGACCTCGGCCGAAAGCAGCCTCGCTTCGGCGAAGCAGTCGTACAGCACCAGCAAGGTGCTGGTCGACGACACCGTGGTCGCGTCGCATCCCGATGTCCGCGCGGCCGCCGCGAAACTGCGTTCGGCCTTCCTCGACCAGGCCCGCACGGTCATCGTCGCGCCGGTGGACGGCTATGTCGCCAAGCGCAGCGTGCAGCTCGGCCAGCGCGTGCAGCCCGGCGCCGCCCTGATGGCCGTCGTTCCGCTGCACCAGGTGTGGATCGACGCGAACTTCAAGGAAACGCAGCTCACCCACATGCGCATCGGCCAGCCGGTGGATGTCACCGCCGACGTGTATGGCAGCGACGTGGTGTACAAGGCGAAGATCCGCAGCCTCGGCATCGGCAGCGGCAGCGCGTTCTCCATCCTTCCGGCGCAGAACGCGACCGGTAACTGGATCAAGATCGTGCAGCGCGTGCCGGTCCGCGTGGTCTTCACCGACCCGAAGCAGCTCGATGAAAAGCCGCTGCGCCTGGGCCTTTCGACGAAGGTGACGGTGTCGCTGCACGACCAGGGCGGCGGCTTGCTTGCCACGCAGGCACCGACCGCACCGGAATTCGCCACCGACGTCTATGACCACCGTCTTGACGGCGTCGATGAGGAAATCGCCCGCGTCATCCACGAGAACGCATCGGCGGGTGAAGGCGAGCAGGAAAAGGCACCGAAGTAAGCGCCGCCGATGGGCGTGGCTTCCACCACGCCCATCGTTCGCCTTCTGCCATCCCCTAACGATCAGGTTTTTCCATGAGCACCGAATTTCGACCGCCAAACCTGGCGCTGTCCACGGTCGGGTTATCGCTCGCGACCTTCATGCAGGTGCTGGACACCACGATCGCGAACGTCTCGCTTCCGACCATCGCGGGCAACCTGGGCGTCAGCTCCAACCAGAGCACCTGGGTCATCACCTCGTTCGCGGTGAGCAACGCCATCGCCCTGCCCCTCACCGGCTTCCTCACCCGCCGCTTCGGCGAGACGAAGCTGTTCGTGTGGGCCACGCTGCTGTTCTCGCTGGCTTCGTTCCTGTGCGGCATCGCGCAGAGCATGAGCATGCTGATCCTGTTCCGCGCCATCCAGGGCGCGGTGGCAGGCCCGATGTACCCGATCACGCAGAGCCTGCTGATATCGATCTATCCACCGGCCAAGCGCGGCATGGCGCTGGCGTTGCTGGCCATGGTGACGGTGGTGGCGCCCATCGCCGGCCCGATCCTGGGTGGTTACATCACCGATAACTATTCCTGGCCGTGGATCTTCTTCATCAACGTGCCGATCGGCATCTTCGCGAGCATGGTGGTCAAGAAACAGATGAAGGGGCGCGTTGAAGCCACGGAGCGACCGAGGATCGACTACGTCGGTCTGATCGCCCTGATCATCGGCGTCGGCGCGCTGCAGGTCGTGTTGGACAAAGGCAACGACGAAGACTGGTTCAATTCGACCTTCATCGTATTGACATGTGTCGTGTCGGCTGTTGCTCTGGCAGTCTTCTTGA
>DATNJP010000313.1:0-9141 GCA_035603855.1 Luteibacter sp.
CCATCTCGCGGAAGTGGCGCTTCACCGACTCCCACGCGCCCTTGGCGGTGATGCCCATGCCCTTATGGTCGTAGCCGTTGGAACCGCCCGACGCGAACGCGTCGTCGAGCCAGAAGCCATGCTCGGTCGAGATCGCATTGGCGATGTCGGAGAACGTAGCCGTGCCCTTGTCGGCGGCGACGACCAGGTAGGGGTCGTCATTGTCGTGGCGCACGACATCGTGCGGCGGCACGACCTTGCCCTCGACGAGGTTGTCGGTGATGTCGAGCAGGCCGTTGATGAACATGCGGTAGCAGGCGATGCCCTCGGCCAGCTGCGCGTCGCGATCGCCACCGGTCGGCGGACGCTTCACGAAGAAGCCACCCTTCGAGCCGACCGGCACGATGACGGTGTTCTTCACCATCTGCGCCTTCACCAGGCCGAGCACTTCCGTGCGGAAGTCCTCGCGGCGATCGGACCAGCGCAGGCCACCGCGCGCCACGGAGCCGAAGCGCAGGTGGATGCCTTCCACGCGCGGCGCGTAGACGAAGATCTCGCGGAACGGCACCGGCTTGGCGAGGTCGGGCACCTTGTGCGAATCGAACTTGAAGCTGATGTACGGACGGAACGCGCCATCCCAGGCCTGGTAGAAACTGGTACGCAGCGTGGCGTGCACCAACGCGATGAAGCTGCGCAGAATGCGGTCTTCGTCGAGGCTGGAGACGTTCTCGAGCAGCGCGTTGATCGCCTCTTCCACGGCGGTCATCTGCTCCGCGCGCGGACGGCTCAGCGACGCGACCAGGTTACCGATGAGTCCCGGCTGCGCGGCGAGCGTTTCCGGATCCATCAGCGCGTGCATCTCGTGCGAGAGCAGGCTCTCGGCACGCTCGCGCTCGGCGCCGTCGAGGCTTTCGCGGCGCGGATCGAAGCGCACGTTGAACAGTTCGATGATCAGCCCGGCGATGGCCGGGTAACGGTTCAGGGCGTCTTCCATGTACGCCTGCGAGAACGCGACACCCGTCTGCAGCAGGTACTTGCAGTAGCTGCGCAGCACGGCGACCTGGCGCCAGCCCAGCTTGGCGCCGAGGACGAGGCGGTTGAAGCCGTCGTTCTCCGCGTTACCGCGCCAGATCTGCTCGAAGGCGTCCTCGAAGATGGAGCCGACCTGCTCCACCTCGAAGGCGAGGCGGCCCACCGGCTGCACTTCGAAATCCTGGATGAAGAGCGAGCCGTCGGCGAGCTTCACCTCGTACATGTGCTCGGTGAGCACGCGCAGGCCGAGGTTCTCCAGCTGCGGCAGCACTTCGGAAAGGGCGATGTCGGAACCGGAACGGTAGACCTTGAAGCGCAGTTCCTCCGGCCGGTGCGGCGGATGGTAGAACGACATGCTGATGGCGTCGGGGCCATCGAGGCCGGCCAGCGCGCGCACGTCGGCGGCGGCGATCTGCGGCGCCACTTCGTCCACGTAGCCGGCGGGCAGCGCCTTGCCGTAACGATTTGCAAGGATGATGCCCTGCTGTTCGCCGACGAGTTCGATCAGGCGGTCGCGCGCCTCGTCGTACCAGTTGCGCGCGATCGAGGCGATCTGCGCCTCCATGGAAACGGCGTCGTAAACCGGATGGTCGCCGATGCGCGGGCGCACCACCACGTGCAGGCGCACGAGGGCGGCTTCGCCCATCAGCACGGCCGAATCCACGTGCTCGCCGTGGAAGGCTTCGCGCAGCACGTTTTCCACGCGCTCGCGCACGCTGGTGTTGAAACGGTCGCGCGGGATGTAGACCAGGCAGGAGAAGAACCGGCCGTAGCTGTCGCGGCGGATGAACAGGCGCGTGCGCGTACGCTGCGCCAGTTCGAGCAGACCCATGGACAGGGCGAAGAGCTCGTCGGTGCTGCACTGGAACAGCTCGTCACGCGGAAGCGTGTCGAGGATATGGCGCAGGGCCTTGCCGGAATGCGAATCGCGCTTGAGGCCCGAGCGGGTCATCACGGCCTCGCACTTCTCGCGCACGAGCGGCACGTGCTGCGGATGGGCCATGTATGCGTTGGACGAGAACAGGCCGAGGAAGCGCTGCTCGGCGACCGGACGGCCCTTGTCGTCGAAACGGAGGACGCCGACGTAGTCCATGTAGCCCGCGCGGTGCATCGGCGAACGGGCGTTGGTCTTGGTGAGGATGATGGCGTCGGTGGAACCCGAACGCGGCAGTTCGCTGGCCACCAGCGTGCGCAGCGAGCGCGGCGCCAGCGAACGCTCGGCGGCGCGCAGGATGCCCAGGCCCGAGCCTTCGACGGTCTTCAGGACCTCGTCGCCGGCATCGGCGGCCACTTCATATTCACGGTAACCCATGAAGGTGAAATGCTCGTCCGCCACCCAGCGCAGGAATTCGCTTGCCTCTCGCACTTCCTCGGCGGTGTACGGCAGCGCGCGCTTGCCCAGGTCGTCGGCGATCTCGACCATCTTGCCGCGCATGGCGCGCCAGTCGTCCACGGCCTCGCGCACATCGGAGAGCGCGGTCTCCACATTCGCTTTTACGACGTCGAGCTCGGTATCGTCGATGCGATCGATCTCGAAACGCATGATGGATTCGGTCTTCTCCCCCGTGCCCATCGCCTCGAGCGCGCCCGACGCCGAACGGACCACCGGCACCACCGGATGGATGATCGCGTGGATGTCGGCATGGGCCGCGGCGACCATCGACACCGTGTCGACCAGGAAGGGCATGTCGTCGGTAACCACCTCGACTACCGCGCGGGTGCCCGAGACACCCGGGTTGTACACCCTCACCTTGGCCTTGCCCGGGGTCCGCTCACGGGCGAACGCCAGCAGATCGGCGATCAGCGCGGCCCAGCGGGCGGGCGCGTGCAAGGCGTGGTCGGCGGGCGCGATGCGCTCGAAGAAGGCCTCGATAAAAAAGCGCGCCTCCGTAAGGCGCTCCGCGGGGTAGTCCAGCTTTTTCAGTTCATCGAAGACAACGGCATGGAACGGGCCGTTTTCGGCAGCGCGAATCGCATTCATGGGCGGATTATCGATGTGGGGGAAGGTCGGGAAATCCGTGAAAGCATAGCTCCCACCGATGTCATGTAGCCACACCACCGACATAATGCCGTTGCCGTTTTTTCACTGCGTTGCCGCATCCTTGCCAGCCCGTTTCGATTCCCCCCACGCACCTGGCGCATTCCCATTGCCATGTGCATCGCAACAATTCGCGTGCGAATGTGTTTCATGACCGTTGACGCTGGTCCGAGGGAGATTCTAAACTGGACGGTATAGTCCAGCAGGTTTATTCAAATGTCGAACCTGGATGCCCGCCCCGCGTCGGACCATCAGCAGCGGGTGCTCCAGGCGGCATGTGCGCTGTTCCTGCGTGACGGATATCGCGTCAGCATGGGTGCCGTGGCACGCGAGGCGGGCGTGTCCAAGCAAACCGTGTATGCGCATTTCGATAATAAGGACAATCTGTTCCACGCCGCCGTCGAACAACTCGTCTTACCCCTCCACGCGAGCCTGACCCCCGAGAGCCGCGGCCTGGCCACGACGCTCCATGCCCTGGCCGAAGCGCACCACACCTACGTGATGGACCACGCGCACGTGGCATTGGGTCGCATGTTGATCGCGGAGGCGCCGCGCTTTCCGGCGGCGGCGAGGACGTTCTTCCGCACCGCGATCGATACCGTCGCGGCCAGGCTGTCACGCTGCATGGCCGAGGCGATGGATCAAGGCCGCATGCGCCGGGAAGACCCGGACGTGGCGGCGGAGCTGTTCCTGTCCATGTTGCACGGGCTGGAGGGGGATCGACGCCTCTTCGGCATGCGCGCAAGAGGCCAACAGGCACAGGACGACTGGGCGCGACACGCGGTAACAGTATTTATGCACGCGTACGACATCCTGCCGGATGGACCGGCGCGAACGAACAAGAAACCTGGAAAAGGAACGGAGTTCTCATGAATCCCTTGCCCCTGCGCTCGTCCCTGATGGCCGTCGGCCTCGTCGCGGCGCTCGCCGCCTGCCACAAGCAGGAAGCCCCTCAGCAGCCACCTCCGCCGGAAGTCGGCGTCGTCACCGCCCAGCCGACCAACGCGCCCCTGGTTCAGGATCAGGTCGGCCGCGTCTCGGCCTTCCGCACGGCCGACGTACGCGCCCGCGTCCCGGGCATCCTGTTGCACCGCCTCTATGAGGAAGGCACGGACGTCAAGGCCGGCCAGAAGCTGTTCCAGATCGATCCGCAGCCGTTGAAGGCGGAGCTGGACTCGCAGCTGGCCCTGCTCGCTTCGGCACGTGCCACGGCGGTCAACGCCAAGGCCACCGCCGATCGCAACCGCGGCCTGATCGGCAAGAACTACGTGTCCCGCCAGGACCTCGACACCGCCGAGGCCAACCAGCGCACGGCTGACGCCGCGGTCAAGCAGGCCGAAGCCAACGTCCAGTCGGCCCGGATCAACCTGGGCTTCACCGACGTGGTCTCGCCGATCGACGGCCGCGCCGGCCAGCAGCAGGTCACCGAAGGCGCCCTCGTGGGCCAGGGTGACACCACCCTGCTCACCCAGGTCGACCAGATCGACAAGGTCTACGTGAACTTCAGCGTCTCCGTGGCCGATCTCGACGCCATGCGCCGCGCCGCCGCGGCCGGCAACGCCACGCTGTCGCCGACCGACAAGACCACGGTCAGCATCCAGCTTCCGGACGGTTCCGACTACGGCGAGAAGGGCATGCTCGACTTCTCGTCGGCCACCGTGAACCCGCAGACCGGCACGGTGAACCTGCGTGCACAGCTGAACAACCCGGACCTGCGCCTGCTGCCGGGCCAGTTCGTGACCGTGAAGGCCACCCTTGGCGACCTGCACAACGTCTACCTGATTCCGCAGGCGGCGGTGCTTCGCGATACCAACGACGCCTACGTGATGGTCGTCGGTGAAGGCCACCCGAAGGATCCGCAGACGGGTGAAACCAAGACCGTGCCGTCGGCGGCGGTTCGTCGCCCGATCAAGACCGAGCGCATCGTGGGTGCCAACTGGGTTGTCACGGGCGGTCTCCAGCCCGGTGACCAGATCATCATCCAGGGCCTGCCGAAGGCGAAGGAAAACGCTCCGGTGAAGGCATCGCCCGCCCAGGCCAACCCGGCTCCGGCCGAGGGTGGCGCTGCCGCGGCCGCCCCCGCCGGCAAGCAGTAAGGGAGTTTCGTCATGCCGAGTTTCTTCATCGACCGCCCCATCTTCGCGTGGGTCGTGGCGATCCTGATCAGCCTTTGCGGCACGATCTCCCTGCTGAACATGGGTATCGAGTCGTATCCGAACATCGCTCCGCCACAGGTCGTCGTCACCGCGACCTACCCGGGTGCGAGCGCGGACACGACCGAAAAAACCGTGACGCAGGTCATCGAGCAGCAGCTGACCGGTATCGACCACCTGCTCTACTTCAGTTCCGCCTCTAGCTCCAGCGGCACGGCTACCGTGACGCTGACCTTCGAGACCGGCACCGATCCCGATATCGCCCAGGTCCAGGTGCAGAACAAGGTGTCGCTCGCGACGCCCCGCCTGCCCGCGGAAGTGACCCAGCAGGGCGTCGTGGTGGCGAAATCCAACCCCGACTTCCTGATGTTCGTCGGCCTGATCTCGTCCAACCCCGCCATCGATGGCAACCGCCTGACGGACATCGTGTCGTCGCAGGTGCTCGACCAGATCGCCCGTATCCCGGGCGTGGGCAGCACGCGCCAGCTCGGTTCCGAGTACGGCATGCGCATCTGGGCCAACCCGGACAAGCTGCGCGGTTACGGCCTGTCGGCCAGCGACCTGCGTAACGCGCTCAGCACGCAGAACGTGCAGTTCGCCGCCGGTTCGATCGGTACCGACCCGGCCGTGAATGGCCAGGGCTTCAGCGCCACCGTGTCCGCCGAAGGCCGTTTCTCAACGCCCCAGGAGTTCTCGGACATCATCCTGCGCGCGAACAACGACGGCACCGTGGTCCGCCTGAAAGACGTGGCGCGCGTCGAGCTTGGTCCGCAGACCTACGGCTTCAACGCGACGTGGAACGGCACGGCCACCGGTTCGTTCGGTGTGCAGCTGCTGCCGGGCGCCAACGCGCTCAACGTGGCAAACGCCGTCCGCGCAAAGATGGACGAGCTCGCCAAGAGCTTCCCGGAAGGCGTGACCTGGTTCGCCCCGTATGACACGACGGAGTTCGTGACGATCTCGATCGAGGAAGTGGTCCACACCCTCATCGAGGCGATCATCCTCGTCTTCCTCGTGATGCTGCTGTTCCTGCAGAACTTCCGCGCCACGATCATCCCGACCCTGGTCATCCCGGTCGCCCTGCTCGGTACCTTCCTGGGCCTGTCGCCACTGGGTTTCACGATCAACCAGTTGACCCTGTTCGGCATGGTGCTGGCCATTGGTATCGTGGTGGACGACGCGATCGTCGTGATCGAGAACGTCGAACGCATCATGTCCGAGGAAGGACTCTCGCCCAAGGAAGCCACCCGCAAGGCGATGGGCCAGATCACCGGCGCCGTCGTGGCGATCACCGTGGTGCTGGCGGCCGTGTTCGTGCCCTCCGCGCTGCAGCCGGGCGCCTCGGGCATCATCTACAAGCAATTCGCGCTGACGATCGCGGTGTCGATGGGCTTCTCGGCCTTCCTCGCCCTCTCGTTCACGCCGGCGCTGTGCGCCACGATCCTCCGTGCCGAACACGACCACAAGAAGAACATCGTCTACCGCAAGTTCAACCAGATGTTCGACTGGGTGCAGCACACGTACTCCGGTCACATCGGTAGTGCCGTGCGCCACGCTCCGCGCTGGATGTTCGTGTTCGTGCTGATCGCGATCCTCTGCGGTTTTCTGTTCGTCCGCCTGCCGACCAGCTTCGTGCCGGAAGAAGACCAGGGCTTCGCGCTGGCCATCGTCCAGTTGCCGCCTGGCTCCAGCCTGACGCGTACCGAAAAGGTGATGGCCGATGCGCGAGCCATCCTGCTGAAGGATCCGTCGGTCTACGGCGTATTCCAGATCTCGGGCTTCAGCTTCGTGGGCCAGGGTGAAAACGTCGGCATGAGCTTCATCAAGCTGAAGGACTGGAGTACCCGTGACATAACGGCCACCCAGTTCATCCAGCAGGCGAACGGCAAGATGCAGGCCGTGCGCGATGCCACGATCTTCGTCGTCAACCTGCCGACGATCCGCGGCCTGTCGCAGTTCGGCGGTATCGACATGTACCTGCAGGCACGTGCCGGCCAGTCGCGCGACGAGCTGACCCAGGCGCGCAACATGCTGCTGGGCGCCGCGTCGCAGAACAAGGCACTGGTGGGCGTACGTCCCAACACGCTCGAAGACGCACCGCTGCTGCAGCTCCACGTCGATCGTACGCAGGCGCAGACCATGGGTCTGTCGGTCAGCGACATCTATACCGCCATCCAGCTCACGCTGGCACCGGTGTACGTCAACGACTTCTCCTACGGCGGCCGCGTGAAGCGCGTGATGCTGCAGGCCGACGCGCCCTACCGCATGGGCACCGACGCCTTCCAGCACATCTTCACGCCCAGCGGCCTGGCGACGGCATCGTCGTCGACCTCGACAACCAGCACGGGTGGAAGCGTGGCCAGTGCGTCCACCGCGGTGGACAGCTCCATGGTTCCGCTCTCCAGCGTGGTGAGTTCGAAGTGGACGCTGGCAGCACCGACGCTCAACCGCTACAACGGCTACTCGGCGGTGGAAATCGTCGGTAACGAGGCACCGGGTTACTCCACCGGTCAGGCGATGGGCGTGGTCGAGGGCATCGTCAACGACAAGCTGCCGAAGGGCTTCGGTTATGACTGGACGGGCCAGTCGTACCAGGAAATCCTCTCCGGCAACTCGTCCACGCTGCTGCTGGCACTGTCCGTCGTGATCGTGTTCCTCTGCCTTGCCGCGCTGTACGAAAGCTGGTCCATCCCGGTTTCCGTGCTGCTGGTGGTGCCGCTGGGCATCCTCGGCACCGTGGTGTTCTCGATGCTGCGTGGCCTGCCGAACGACATCTACTTCAAGATCGGCATGATCACGGTCATCGGCCTCGCGGCGAAGAACGCGATCCTGATCGTGGAGTTCGCGGTGGAGCAGCAGCAGGCTGGCAAGACGCTGCGCGACTCCGTCGTCGAAGCCTCCCGTCTGCGACTGCGCCCCATCCTGATGACCTCGATGGCCTTCGTCCTCGGCGTGTTCCCGCTGGCGATCTCGACGGGCGCGGGTGCGAACTCCCGCCACGCGATCGGCACGGGCGTCATCGGCGGCATGCTGTTCGCGACGTTCCTCGGCCTGCTGCTGATCCCGGTGTTCTACATCAGCGTCCGCCGCATGCTGGGCGACAAGCTGGACGAGGTCTCGAACAAGATGCCGCACGTCGGCCACGACGGCGACGACCACGATCCGCACGGCGGCGGCAACGGTGGTGGCAACGGTCCGCAGGGCGGCCCGACCAACCTCGAGCCGCACGCACCGAACGTGGGCGATGTCAGGGCCTTCGACTCAGACCCTCGACGCGGCACCGACCGCCCGTAACAAGAAAAAGCCCGGCGAAAGCCGGGCTTTTTTTGCGTGTCTCTTGGGTAGGGCTCGCCTTCGGCCTCGCGGTTCGCTCGTCGTGCGGCGACGTCGCAAGAGCCGGCGGGTACCACCCTCGGGGCCACGCCTGCGGCGACCCGGAAAGGAAGGGCCGCGAAGAGCGGCCGTTTATCGATTGCCCTACGGGCCGGGTCGGGCTGCGAGTGGAGGTTTCCGATTCGACCTCCTGTCTCAGCGGAAACGGCCGGCCCTCCATGGCCGGCCCCCTGCGGGCTTTTTCCACTCGCTGCCCTCGCCTGCGGCTACCGGCCCCGAGGGTGGTACCCGCCGGCTCTTCCGAGCACTGAGGTGGGTTGATGGGAGAGCCGAGTGTGGGAGCCACTCCTCCTTGTGGGACTTGTCCTTGTGGGAGCCGCTTCAGTGGCGATTGGGTGCTTGCCAAGAGCTGGCCCGCTGCCGCGGGATCGCCGCTGAAGCGGCTCCCACAAGGGCTCCCGCAAGATTATTAGTTGCGGGCGGTGCGCTCGACCCACACAACACCTCACCGCTCGGAAGAGCCGGCGGGGGTCACCCTCGGGGCCGGTAGCGCGGGCGAGGCGTCCCACCGGAAAAAGCCCGTAGGGGGCTGGCCATGGATGGCCA
>DATNJP010000314.1:0-15706 GCA_035603855.1 Luteibacter sp.
AAGGCGGATCGGCACGTTGTTGTTCACGCCGATGATGAGCTTGGCGAACTCGTCCGCCGTGTGCAGCGAATCGGTGGCGGTCACCGCCATGTTGGTCTGGCCGTCGCTGATGAAGCCCTGCGGCGAGGTGACGTTGGCGGCAGTCAGCGCGTTACGCAGCTGGTCGGGCGAGAGTCCCATCGCGTTCAGTGCGCGCAGGTTCACGTCGACGCGGATCGCGGGCGTGGCGCTGCCGGCGATGTCGACCGTGGCGATGCCTTCCTGCTGGCGAAGGCGCTGCGCCAGGATCGAGTCGGCCAGGTTGTAGAGCGTGGTGGGTGCCACCGTGTCCGACGTGAGCGCCAGCACGATCACCGGGTCGTCGTTGGGATTGGCCTTCGTATACGACGGCGCGTTGAGCAGGCCCGTGGGCAGGTCCGGCTGGGCCGCATTGATCGCCGACTGCACGTCGCGCGCCGCCGCGTCGATGTTGGTGCCGTTCTGGAAGAACAGCAACACCGTGGCGCTGCCTTCCGAACTGTTCGAGCGCATCGACTCCACGCCCGGCACCTGTCCGAGATGGCGCTCCAGCGGCGACGCCACGGTGGAGGCCATGGTGCTGGCATCCGCGCCGGACTGCTGTGCCTGCACGAAGATCGCCGGGAACTGGATGTTCGGCAGCGCGGCGACGCCGAGCAGCGAGTAACAGATGATGCCGACCGCGAAGATGCCGATAGCCAGCAGCGACGTACCGATGGGGCGGCGGATAAACGGGCCGGAGATATTCATTGAATGGAACGGCTTATGGTGAGCGGGACGGCGCGAGTCATGTCACGGATAACGCGCCACCCGGAAAAAGGTTTCGCCGGGCGGGTAACCGTCCGGCGAAAGAGATTGATTTCATTGAAAGGACGACGATTCGCCATCAGCCCGCGATTTGCGGATGGGCGCCGTGCGCCAGGGCGCGCCGTCGCTTGCGCTCGGCCAGCCAGTCGGAGAAACGCTCCATGTAGAGGTAGATCACCGGCGTGGTGTAGAGCGTGACCAGCTGCGAGAGCAGCAGGCCGCCGACGATCGACACACCCAGCGGCTTGCGCAGCTCGGAACCGATGCCGTTACCCAGGGCCAGCGGCAGTGCGCCGAGCAGGGCCGCGGCGGTCGTCATCATGATCGGGCGGAAGCGCAGCAGGCAGGCGCGACGGATGGCGTCGTGCGCATTCAGGCCGGTGCGCTTCGCCTCGATCGCGAAGTCGATCATCATGATCGCGTTCTTCTTCACGATACCGATCAGCAGCACGATACCGACGATACCGTCCACCGAAAGACTCATGCCGCACAGGAGCAGCGCGAGCAGCGCGCCCACGCCGGCGGGCGGCAGCGTCGAGATGATCGTCAGCGGATGGATGTAGCTCTCATAGAGCACGCCCAGCACGATGTAGATGACGATGATCGAGGCGAGCAGCAGGAGCACTTCGTCACCGACCGAGGAGGAGAACTCCGCGGCCTTGCCGATGAACTGGCTGCGCACCTGCGGCGGGAAGTTCAGTTCCTTCTCCACCTCGTGGATGGCATCCACCGCGGACGACAGCGAATAGCCCGGGGCGAGGTTGAACGATACGGTGACCGCGGGCAGCTGCTGCAGGTGGCTGACCACCAGCGGCGCGCTCGTGACTTCCGCACTGGCCAGCGCCGCAAGCGGGATGGTGCCGCCGCTGCCGACCTGGAAGCCGACGTTACCCGTGTTGCCGATACCGGCCGGCGTGGCCGAGTTGCTCGAGGCGAGCTGGCCGAAGCTGGTGGCGTTCGAACCGGTGAGCGCGCCGTTGCCGTTGCCACGCACCGTCAGCTTGTTGAGCAGGTCGGTGCTGGTGCGGTAGTCAGGCGAGACCTCGAGCACCACGCGGTACTGGTTGAGCTGGGTGAAGATCGTGGAGATCTGGCGCTGGCCGTACGCGTCGTACAGCGTGTCGTCGATCGTTTGCACCGGCACGCCGAGGCGGCTGGCGCTGTCACGGTCGATGGTGAGCTTCAGCGCGTTGCCCTTGTCGGCGAGGTTGTTGTCCACGTCGGCCAGCTCGGGACGCTTGCGCAGGGCCGTGGTCATCTGCTGGGCGAAGCCCGCCAGTTCCACGGAATCCACGTCGGACATCGAGTACTGGTACTCCGTGGCGGAGACCTGGCTGTCCAGCGTCACGTCCTGCACGGGCTTCAGGTACAGCGCCACGCCCGCGATGTGCGCGGCGGCATCCTGCAGGCGCGGCAGGACCACGTCCAGGCCATCGCGATCGCCGCGATCCTTCAGCACCAGCGAGATCTGTCCCTGGTTGAGCGTGGGATTGACCGAGCCGGCACCGATGAAGGCGGCCACGCCGGAGACGGCGGGATCCTTCGCCAACGCATCGGCCACGGCCTTGGTCCGTATCTCCATCTGCGGGAAGGCCACGTTCTGGTCGGCCTGGACCACGGCCGTGATCAGGCCGGTGTCCTGCTCGGGCAGAAGGCCCTTCGGGATCACGATATAGAGCACGACCGTGAGCGCGACGGACAGCGCCGCGACCAGCATGGTCAGCGGGCGATGCGCCAGCACCCAGTCGAGACTGCTGCCGTAGCCTTCGACGATGCGCGACCACGCGGTGTGCTTGCCGGCGGCGGCCGCGTGCTCGTGGGCGTCGTCGGCGTCGGGCAGCTGGTCGGCCTTGAGCAGGTACGCGCACATCATCGGCGTGAGCGTCAGCGACACCAGCATCGAGATGGCGACGGCGATCGTCAGCACCCAGGCGAATTCATGGAACAGGCGGCCGGTCACGCCCGGCATCAGCAGCAGGGGCAGGAACACGGCGATCAGCGAGACGGTCAGCGAGAGCACCGTGAAGCCGATTTCCTTCGCGCCCACTTCGGCGGCGGTTTTCGCGTCCTGGCCCTGCTCGATATAGCGGACGATGTTCTCGATCATCACGATCGCGTCGTCGACCACGAAGCCGGTCGCGACCGCCAACGCCATCAGCGACAGGTTGTCCAGCGACATGCCCGAGAAGGCCATGACGCCGAAGGTGCCCATCAGCGACAGCGGCACCGCGACCGACGGAATTACCGTGGCCCATAGGCGGCGCAGGAAGACGAAGATCACCGCCACGACGAGGCAGATCGTCAGGATCAGCGTGAACTGGACGTCCTCGACCGAGGCACGGATGGTGATGGTGCGGTCGGAGAACACCTGCAGGTGCACGTCGGCCGGCAGCACTTTCTGCAGGTCGGGAATGGTCTGGCGGATCTGCTGCACCGTCTGCACGATGTTCGCGCCCGGCTGGCGGCGGATATCGAGCAACACGGCGGGCTTACCGTTGGCCCATGCGGCGAGCTGGTCGTTCTCGACGCCATCGATCACGTTCGCCACGTCGGACAGGCGCACGGGCGCACCGTTCTTGTAGCTGATGATGGTGCCCTTGTACTCGGCGGCATCGGCCAGCTGGTCGTTGGTACCGATGCTGTAGGACTGGGTCTTGCCGTTCAGCGTGCCCTTGGGCGCGTTGACGTTGGCCTGGGTGAGCGCGGCGCGCACGTCCTCCATGGTCAGGCCGAGGTTGGCCAACTGTGCCGGGTTCACCTGGATGCGCACGGCCGGGCGTACATTGCCGGCGATCGACACGAGGCCGACGCCCTGCACCTGCGAGAGCTTCTGCGACAGGATGGAATCGGCGTAGTTGTTCACGTCGCGCAGCGAACGGCTGTCGGAGGTGAGCATCAACGTCATGATCGGCGCGTCGGCCGGGTTCACGCGGTTGTAGACCGGCGGGTAGGGCAGGTTGTTGGGCAACGTGCCACGCGCCTGGTTGATGGCCGCCTGCACGTCCTGCGCGGCGATATCGATGTCGCGGTCCATGTTGAACTGCAGGACGATCGTCGACAGGCCCGCCGACGAGTCCGAGCTCATCATGTTCAGGCCGGAGATCTGGCCGAAGTTACGTTCCAGCGGCGTGGTGACCAGCGCGGCCATCGTGGTGGCGCTGGCACCGGGATACTGCGTCGTGACGACCAGGCTCGGCGCATCGATCTCCGGCAGCGCCGATACGGGCAGCTGGCGGTAGCCGAGGATGCCGAGCAACAGCACCGCCACCATCAGGAGCGATGTGGCGATGGGCCGGCGAATGAAGAGTGTCGAAAAACCCACGGTCTAATCCTGGTGTCGGGACCTTGCGGTCCGTGGGCGACGCGTCCGTCGTGGACGCGCCGCGCGCTACGCGCTATCAGCCGCCGCGGCGTCCGCCCTGGTGGCCCGTCTGACCCTTCTTGGCCTTCTGCAATTCCTCGGGGGTCGGCGCCGCCGGCACCTGGCCGGGCGCCAGCGGGTTGACCTTCGAACCGGGCTTCAGGCGGAACTGGCCTTCCGTGACCACCTTGTCGCCCATCTTCAGGCCCTTGCTGATCAGCATGTGGCTGTCGCCGACTTCGCTGGCGGTTTCCACCGGCTGCATCTTGACCGTGTTGTCGCCCTGCACGAGGTAGACGTAATCGCCTTCCGGACCGCGCTGGACCGACTGGGCCGGCACGACGAGACCGCTTTTCACCGTGCGCACGCGCAGGCGCGCATTGACGAACTGGCCCGGCCAGAGTTCCGTCTTGGCGTTGTCGAACACCGCGCGCAGGCGGAACGTGCCCGTGGTGGTGTCGATGGTGTTGTCGATGACCTCGAGCTTGCCGCTGGCCATCACGTGCGCGTCGACGCGGTCGAGCGCAGCGACTTCCAGCGGAGCGGCGCCTTCCTCACGGATCGAGGAACGGACCAGGTCGAGGTTCTTTTCGGGAAGGTTGAACGACACGTAGATCGGATGGACTTCCGTCAGCGTGACCAGCGTATCGGTGGTGGACACGATGTTGCCGACGTCCACCGCGCGGATACCGGCGAGGCCGTCGATCGGCGCGATGACCTTGGTGAAGCCCAGCTGCACCTGCGAGGCACGGATCGATGCCTGGTCGGCGCCGACGGTGGCGTTCGCCTGGTCGAGCGTGTTCTTCAGGTTATCGAGGTCCTGCTTGGACACGTACTGCTGGCCGCCCTTGCTGACCAGGTTCTGCGAGCGCTCGAGGTTGTTCTTGGCCGTGGCCGCGGCCGCCTGGTCCTGGCGCAGCTTCGCCTGGGCCTGGTCGTACTGCGACTGGATGGTGCGCGGGTCGATTTCCGCGATCACGTCGCCCTGCTTCACTTCCTGGCCTTCCTGGAAGTTCAGCTTCATGAGCTGGCCGCCGACCTGCGGACGCACGACGACGGAGTTACGCGCCTGCGCGGTGCCCGTGGCGGTGAGATAGACAGGAACGTCCTGGGTGGCGACCGGCACGAC
This sequence comes from Luteibacter sp., assembly GCA_035603855.1. Lineage (GTDB taxonomy): Bacteria > Pseudomonadota > Gammaproteobacteria > Xanthomonadales > Rhodanobacteraceae > Luteibacter. The sequence continues at coordinate 5,316 of DATNJP010000314.1, forward strand.
GGTGACCGGCACCGGAGGCTGATCCTTGCCCGTGCCATCCCCGCCGCCCTGCGCCTGCGCATTGGCGGCGCCGCCAGCGTGGTGGCCCAGCCGGGGAACGACAAAAATGCCCGCTATCACCAGAACCACGATGACGGCTAGCGCGATCTTCCAAAAACGCGACATGCAACACTCCCAGGATGAATAACCGGACGGGATATCGGGTCCGACCGGCGCGCCGTGCGCCAAGGGGTTTATACCCCCAAATCGTTAAGAAACTACGGCGCCAATATAGGTGTAGGGGAACGGCATTGAACAATGCCGGTTGACAGGGGTACAGCATGACTGACGGCATGTCTCCCTGCTTGCCCGGACGGGGTCCCGCCATCCAGACCGCTGACTCGCGCGGAGGTTCCGTTATACTCGCTGGGTTCGACGCCGCTAAGCGGCCGGCAGGCACGCCGAATCCCGGGGAGGGGGACGGCACACCCCAAATCAGTGGAGTCAATGCGTGAGCGGTTCTCCGAGCAAGTCCGACCAGAACTTCATGCGTCAGTTCTCGTGGCTGACCGCCGGCCTCAGTGTCCTGGCCCTCGTCCTGATGGTTATCGCGTACACCATCTACAGCAACATCCCCAAGGATCAGGATCCTGCGGTCGCCAAGCGCACCGAGGCCCGGATCGCCCCGGTGGGTGCTGTCTACGCCGGTGACACGGGCCGTGCCGCGATGCTGGCCGCCCAGGAAGCCGCCGCGAAGGCCGCGGCCTCGCAGGTGGCCTACGGCGGTTCGACCGACGGCAAGACCATCTACGACAACCTCTGCCACAGCTGCCATACGGCGGGCGTGGCGGGCGCGCCGAAGCTGGGCGACAAGGGCGCATGGGCTGCCCGCATCGCCGAGGGCATCGCCACGCTCACCAAGCACGCGATCGAGGGCTATACCGGCCCCGATGGCAACCACATGCCGCCCAAGGGCGGTAACCCGGCGCTGACCGACGAGCAGGTCGGCAACACGGTCAAGTGGATGGCCGACCAGGTGAAGTGATCGCCCCACGGCGATCCCTGGCTCTCGGAACGCCGCCTTCGGGCGGCGTTTTCATTGGGCCGTGCTACGGATGCTCCGCCACCCAGGCGGCGGCGAATGCACGCAGTTGCGGGAAGAAGCGCTCGAAGGTTCCCTGCAACATCGCATCCTCGGCCAGCAGCAGGGGCATGGCGTCGCCGACGGGATTGGCGCGCGAGAGGCGTTGGGAGATGCCGCGTAACGCCTTGCCGATCGCATCGGCGCGCGCATAGCCCGCAGGCAGGTCGTTGGCGTCCATGTAGCCGAGGAACCGCTTCAGTGAATCGGGCAGCAGCGGGCCTGCGGCGTGGAGTTCCGCGCGCAGGCCCGTCGAGAATGGTTCCAGCGGCTGGTCGCTCCAGCGCCCGAAATCGCGCGCCAGGCAATGGTCGAACCACATGTCGAGCAGGATGCCGGCATAGCGGCGAAATGGCGCAGGCATCCGCTCGCGGGCCGCGCGGACTTCCTCATGGCTGTCGGTGAAACTGTCGATGGCCCGGTGCAGATGAATTCCGTCGCGCACCCGCGCGGGGATCGAGGGATCGGGCGTACCGTGGACGAAGTCGCCCATCACGCCGCCGAGGCGCAATGCCGCGTCGCCGCCCGCCAGCAGGGCGTGTGCGAGCACGTTCATCGCGGACGCTCGCCGCGAGGCGGACGGTCAGCGGGTATCATGGCGGGCATGAGCGATCTTCTACCTACAGCGCCGGAGCATTTTCCGGACGAGAGCATGAGCTTCGCGCTCGCAGGACCTGCGGGCAAGCTTGAATGTGAAGCCAAGGCCGCCGCCCCCGACGTGGCGCGGAATGGCATCGCCGTCATCTGCCATCCGTTGTCCACGGACGGCGGCAGCATGCATAACAAGGTGGTGACCATGGTCGAGCGCTCGCTGCGCGAGTCCGGCCTGGACACGGTCATCTTCAATTTCCGCAGCGTCGGCCGCTCGGAAGGCGCCTTCGATAGTGGCCACGGCGAAAGCGACGACCTCGCCGCCGTCGTCGCCTGGGCGCGCAAGGTTCGACCGGGTGCCGCGCTCTGGCTCGCGGGTTTCTCCTTCGGCAGCTACGTCACGCTGCGCAACGCCGTGCGGCTCGGCGCCGATGCGCTGATCAGCATCGCGCCGCCGGCGGCGGGTCGCGGCTGGGACTTCTCGCAGGTGGAACTGCCCTCCTGCCACTGGCTGGTGGTGATGGGCGACGCCGACGAGATCGTCGAGCCGAAGGCGGTATACGACTGGGTCGACAGCCTGCCCGAGGCCACGCGGCCGCAACTGGTGAAGATGGAAGAGACCAGTCATTTCTTCCATCGCCGGCTGATGGACCTGCGCGGCGTGATCCGGCATGCGGTGAAGGACTGGCTGCCGGGACCGCGCCAGGCATGAATTGCACGGAACCGACGCCCGGCGAACGTTACCGGGACGGCATCGCCGGTCATCGCTGGGAATCCGATCCGGCCCAGTTGCCGGTGATCGCGGAATTCGACCGGCTGCACGCCGCGCTCTGCGCGCCCGAGCCCAGCGGTGGCGGCCTGTTCGGCCGTCTGCGCAACATGCTGGGCAACGAGCCACGCAAGGCCGTGCAGGGCCTCTACCTATGGGGAAGCGTCGGCCGGGGCAAGACCTTTCTCATGGACCTCTTCGTGTCCAGCCTCGCGCCGGGCCTCGCCCTGCGCCGGCATTTCCACCGTTTCATGCTGGAAGTACACGGCACGCTGCGCGAGCTTGGCGAACGGCAGAACCCGCTCGACGAAGTGGCCGAGCGCCTCGCCGCGAAGTGCCGCGTGCTCTGCCTTGACGAGTTCCTGGTCTCGGATATCGGCGACGCCATGATCCTGGCGGGTTTGCTCGATGGGTTGTTCGCGCGAGGCGTCACCCTCGTCACCACATCGAACACGCCGCCGAAGGGCCTCTATAAGGATGGCTTGCAGCGCGCCCGGTTCCTGCCAGCCATCGCCGCGATCGAGAAGCAGTGCGTCGTCCACGAGATGGTCTCGCCGCGCGACTGGCGCCTGCGCGCCCTGAGCCAGGCCCCGGTATACCTGGTGCCACCCGGTGCCGAAGCCGAACGCTCGCTCATGCGGATATTCGCAGGGCAAGCCACGGGCGAGGTCGCGGACGGCGGCTCCGTCGCACTCAGCGGCCGCGAGGTTCCGGTGCGCAAGCGTGCGGAGAATATCGTCTGGTTCGATTTCGCCGCGCTGTGCGAAGGACCTCGTGCCGTCGCCGACTACATCGAGCTGGCGAAGACGTATCCGATGGTGATCATCTCCAACGTGCCGCAGTTCACCGTGTACACGGAGAACGAAGCCAAGCGCTTCGTGCTGCTGGTCGACGAGTTCTACGATCGCCAGGTGAAACTCGTGCTGTCGGCGGCGGCGCCGATCACCGAACTCTACGACGGCACCAAGGTGCGCGCCGAGTTCGGTCGCACCGAGTCGAGGCTCATCGAGATGCAGAGCGAAGACTACCTCGGCCGTGACCATAAACCTTGAACTGCCATGGACGGGACCGGCTGTTCCGTCTCATGCTTCACCCTTCATGCTTCAGCGGCGGGTCTCCCGCGCCATCTGACGAGGAACGCCATGGAACATTGCGAGCTGGTCCCCGGTCGCGGCATTCGCCGCGGACACACCGACATCTTCTTCGGCATGCCGCGAAAGAAGCTCCGTGACGAACTCGGCTGGAAAGCCGGCGGCGAGTCCATGTGGGACGACGAAGACGAATACACCGACGGCAAAGGCGCCGACTGGCTTCGCCTTCGCTTCCTCGACGACAAGCTATGCGACATCGAAGTCATGGGCGGGCATCTCACCCATGAGGGCATCGAGCTCATCGCCACCAGCATGCCCGCCCTGCGCGCGGCCCTGAAGAAGGCGGGCATGGCGCTGGAAGAAACCGAGTGGCTTTCCGAAGGCCATGATTGCGTGGATCTCCAGATCGTGGTCGCATCCAGGGACGACGTTGGCGAGGCGGGCGAGGAAATCGAATGGGTCATCACCAGCAGCGACTTCCGGGTCGAATGACCCTGGCGCCGGCCGACGCCATCCGGCAGCTTCGCCTCGCGGCGGCCGTCCTGCTGGTGGCGTTGCTCGCCGGCTGTGCCACGGCGCCACGCGTGTCGCCGCAACGCAGCGCCCTCGCCCACTGGACGCCTTCGCCCAACTTCAATGCGCGCAAGGCACAAATCATCGTGCTGCACCACACCTCCATCGGTAACGCCGCCGACGCCTTGCGCGTGCTCAGCACACGCAACAGCGAGGGCCAGGTAAGCGCCCACTACCTAGTCGAAGCGAACGGGCGTATCGACCAGCTGGTGGACGACGGCGATCGCGCATGGCACGCAGGCGCCTCCCGCTGGGGCGACATGACGGACCTGAACTCGTCGTCCATCGGCATCGAGATCGACAACGATGGCGAGTCCGCCTTCACCGAGCCGCAGATCCAGGCGCTGATCCGCTTGCTCGCGGACCTCACCTCGCGCCTCGGCATCCCCCGCGACGCGGTGGTCGGCCATGGCGATATCGCACCGGGGCGAAAGAACGACCCAAGCGCGAAATTCCCGTGGGCCACGCTTGCCAGCTATGGGTTCGGGCTATGGCCGGATGCGGTACGGGTACCCGCTCCGCCGGGCTTCGACAGCCTCGCGGCCATTCGGCTCGTGGGCTACGACGTGTCCAACCCGCGCAACGCGATCATCGCCTTCCACCGCCATTACCGCGCGATGGAAAGCGACACGCTAGACGACACCGACGCCGCGATCCTCTATTCGCTGCAACGCAAGCTGATGGCGCCGCGTCAGTAACTGAACGACGCGAAGGCGGCGATGGTCCGCTCGATCGCCGCGTCGTCGATGTCCAGGTGCGTCACCATGCGGATCGACGGAAGGTAGCCGATGCTCAGTCGCACGCCATGCGCGGTCATGTGCGCGGCCAGGTCTTTCAGGCGAGCGGCCGGCACGTCGACGAAGACCATGTTGGTGTGACAGCCCTTCACCTCGAGACCCTGCACCTTGCGCAGCCCCTCCGCGAGACGGCTGGCACGCACGTGATCGTCGGCGAGGCGTTCGACATGATGATCGAGCGCATGCATCGCCGCGGCGGCGAGCATGCCCGCCTGACGCCAGCCGCCACCGGCGACCTTGCGCCAGCGGCGCGCGCGATCGATCAGGGCGACGCTGCCGAGCAGCACCGAACCGACCGGCGCACCGAGCCCCTTGGACAGGCATACGGACACGCTGTCGAACGCCGCGGCCACATCCCGCGCCGGACGGCCATAGGCGATCGCCGCGTTGTACAGGCGCGCGCCATCGAGGTGGAAACCGAGCCCGCGAAGGGCGGCAACGTCGCGTGCCCTCGCCAGGTAGTCGAACGGAAGCGGCCGGCCGTGCCAGGTGTTCTCGAGGGCGAGCAGGCGCGAGCGGGCGAAGTGCGGATCGACGGGCTTGATTGCCGCTTCCACCTTGTCCAGCGGCAACGTGCCGTCGGCGTCCTGCGGAATGGGCTGTGGCTGGATGGAGCCGAGCACGGCGGCGCCGCCGCCTTCAAAGCGATACGTATGCGCATCCGCGCCGACGATGTATTCGTCACCGCGCTCGCAGTGGCTCATCAACGCCAGCAGGTTGCTTTGCGTACCCGTGGGAACGAAGAGTCCCGCGGCGAAACCGAGGTCGGCGGCCAGACGATCCTGCAAGGCATTGACCGTCGGATCCTCGCCGTACACATCGTCGCCCACGGGGGCGCGGAACATGGCCTCGCGCATCGCGTCGGTAGGCCGGGTGACGGTATCGCTACGCAGATCGATCGTTTCCATGGGCACGGGTTCGAAAGGGACCAGCCGCCGATGGTACGCGGTGCGATCCATGATTTCTTTCACGATTTCGTAGCCCGCCCAGCGGCATGCTTCGGTCCATGATCACCATCGTCATGGGCGTCTCCGGCAGCGGCAAGAGCACGATCGGCGAAGACCTCGCGGTCCGCCTCGGCCAGCCCTTTGTGGACGGCGACCACCTGCATCCCCCGGCCAATCGCGACAAGATGGCACACGGCGTACCGCTCGATGACGCGGATCGACAGCCCTGGCTCGAGGCCATCGTCGCGGAAATGGACCGCCATCGTGAGCGCGGCGAGTCGCTGGTACTCGCCTGCTCGGCATTGAAGCGCCGGTATCGCGATTTCTTGCGGGGCGGCCACGACGACGTGAAGTTCATTTTCCTGCATGGATCGAAGGCGTTGCTCGCGGAGCGACTCAGTCTTCGCGCAGGCCACTTCTTCGACCCCCGGTTGCTCGACAGCCAGTTGTCCACGCTGGAAGAGCCCACGGACGATGAAGCGATGCGGGTGGAAGTAGGCAAAACCCCAGCCGAACTGGTCGAGTGCATCATTCGCGCCGATTGCCCGGGCCCCCACCTGTAGGAGCGGACCCGTCCGCCACATCGTTTCGCGCAAGGCTGAGGTTTAGCGCCCCGGCAGTGGCCTCAGCGCCCTGCCCGTGTTCTCATATCCGTTCCCCAAGCCCCCAGGAAAGCCCATGCAAGCCCCTGTCGACGCGGCGCTGGACGGCCGCCGCGCGGACACGACCGTGTACAGCGTGATCTTCGCGATCAGCTTCTGCCATCTGCTCAACGACATGATGCAGTCGCTGCTGCCAGCGATCTATCCGGGCCTGAAGTCGGACTTCCAGCTCGACTTCGGCCAGATCGGCCTCATCACGCTGACCTACCAGATGACCGCCTCGATCCTGCAGCCGCTCATCGGCCTGTATGCGGATCGCCGGCCCACGCCGCTCGCGCTGCCGGGCGGCACGCTGTTCTCGCTGTTCGGCCTGCTCGTGTTGTCGAAGGCGCACGCCTATCCCTTGCTGCTGACCGGCGCGGCGTTGCTCGGCATGGGCTCGTCGGTATTCCATCCGGAATCGTCGCGCGTGGCGCGCATGGCCTCCGGTGGACGCCACGGCCTGGCGCAATCGCTGTTCCAGGTCGGCGGAAACGCTGGCCAGGCGCTCGGCCCGCTGGCCGCGGCGCTGGTGGTGGTGCGCTGGGGTCAGTCGAGCCTCGCGTTCTTCGCGCTGCTTGCGCTGGTTTCGTGCGCGATCCTGTGGAATGTCGGCCAGTGGTATCGACACCATGGACTGCCGCGGCTGACGCTCAGCGCCGGCAAGCATGCGCAGCTGGCGCCCGCCAGTGGCGAAGCCCGGCGTGGCATCGCGGTGCTGCTCGCGCTGATTTTCTCCAAGTATGTGTATCTCGCGAGCCTGACAAGCTACTTCACCTTCTATCTCATCCACCGTTTCGGCGTGTCGGTGGAGAACGCGCAGTACCACCTGTTCGCCTTCCTTGGCGCGGTAGCGGTGGGTACCGTGCTAGGCGGTCCGCTGGGCGACCGGTTCGGACGCAAGCACGTCATCTGGTTCTCGATCCTCGGCGCGTTGCCGTTCACGCTGCTGCTGCCGCACGCGAGCCTGTTCTGGACAGCACCGCTGACCGTGGTCATCGGTTTGATCCTGGCATCGGCATTCCCGGCGATCGTGGTGTTCGCGCAGGAACTGGTGCCGGGCAAGGTCGGCATGATCTCCGGCCTGTTCTTCGGTTTCTCGTTCGGCATGGGTGGCATCGGCGCCGCGGTGCTTGGCGAGATGGCCGACCATATCGGTATCGAAGCCGTGTACGAGATCTGCGCGTTCCTGCCACTCATCGGACTGCTGGCGGCGTTCCTGCCCAATCCGAAACGGAACTGATCGCCCCGGGCCGTGCCCAGGGCGAGGTGACGTCAACGCATCAGGACACGCGGGCCACCAGGCCCGCGATGACCTCATCGACGCCCGTGGTGCCCTTCACGGAAGGCCCCTCGAAGTCGATCCAGCCTTCGTTGAATCCGTCCAGCATACGCATGCGCGGCGTCGGGTTGTTCATCCCCTGCGCGCGAAAGCGTGTTTCCCACTCCTCGCGCGGCACGGCCTTCGTCGTCACCTCACGACCCAGTGCCCGGGAGAACGCCCGGGCGATATCGAGCGGGCTCGTACGCGAAGGGCCTTCGAGTTCCACCACGCGCACGCCGTTCCAGCGCTCGCCCAACAGCTTCGCCGCAAGCGCGCCGATGTCCTGGGTCGCGACCATCGCGACCTTCCGGTCCAGCGGAGTCAGATAGCTTTCGATCACACCGCTGTCGCGTGCCGACGTGACGTCCCACTGCGCGTTCTCGAAGAACCAGCCCGCGCGCAGGAAGGCGACGGGCATGGGCAACTGGCCCAGCACGTCTTCCATGTGACCCAGTTGCGAGAGGAGGTTCTCCTCGTTCGCGTGCGCACCGATGGTGGACAGGACCACCACGCGCCCGGGCCGCGCGGCCAGGAGGGCGTCCCGGATCGATTCGATCGTGCGGTTGGATTCCGGATAGCCCGGCGATGGATCGAATACCGGCGGCAGCAGGATGAAGACCGCCTCGGCACCTTCGAAGGCGCGCGTGACGGCGGGCGTGTCGTCCAGTTCGGCGACGGCCAGTTCGGCGCCACGGGCGGCGAACGCCGCTCCCTTCGCCGCATCGCGAACGACGGCGCGGAACGGCTTGCCCGCGGCGAACAGTGCGTCGGCGAGTGCCGCGCCAACCTGCCCGGTGATACCTGTGATGGCGTACATGGGATCTTCCTCGTTTCAGTAGGGACGAGGAGAACGATAGGGACGCGGGACTCGTGACTGAAGCGACAGGTGCTCAGGTCTTTAGTGATCTTTTGTCACGATAGCGCATGAGGCCCGAACAGGACCGTGCGGATCAGGCCGTGACCGGCAGGCCCTGCACCAGCTTCTTCGCCAGGCGTGGCTGGGCCAGCTGTTCGATCCACCAGTCCAGCGCGCGGCCCTGGTGGTCGCCGCGCCAAGCCACGTAGAGCACGTTCGGTTCGCGCGGATCCGCAGTGGTGAGTTCGACCAGCTCGCCGCCGGCGATCAGGGACGCGACGCGCTGACGGGGTAGCCAGCCGACGCCCAGGCCTTCGCACTGGGCGAGGATCTTCGTGCGCATGGTCGGCACGGCGAGCGATGCCTGGCCACTGACCATGCCGTAGCCACGCGCATCCAGGCGCCGCGATGTATCGGCGACGACGATGGCGCGGTGCCGGGCGATCTCGTCGCGACCCACGGGCCCCTTCACCTTCGCCAGCGGATGTCGCGGCGATACCGCGAACACCCACTCCATCACACCCAGTTCCTGCCAGCGCAGGTTGGAGATCACGGGCGGTTCGTTGGTGGCGCCGACCACGAGATCGGCACGACCGTCGCGCAATGCTTCCCAGGTGCCGCCAAGCACTTCATGGGTCATCCGCAGGGTGACGCCGGAATCGAGCTTGTCGAACGCACGGATCACCGGCAGCAACGTGGCTGGCTCGAGGATTTCATCGGTGACGATCCAAAGCCGGTCTTCCCAGCCACCGGCCACCTGCTTCACGCGGCGGGTGAGGCGCGAGACGTCGTCGGCGAGGCGCGCGGCCTCATTGGCCAGCAGGTGCCCTGCGGGAGTCAGTTGCAGGCGATAGCGGCGACGGTCGAACAGCAACGCGTCGAAGCGCGACTCGAGTTGGCGCGCCGCATGCGACACGGTGGACGGCGCCTTGCCGAGCCGTGCCGCCGCACGCGACAGACTGCCGCTTTCGCGGATGGCTTCCAGCAAGGCGAGTTCATCGGCCGACAGCATGACGTGCATCCATCAGGGTGGATGCACGCATGGTGGCACGCGTGGCGTACCGCCTGAAAGCCTGGCTCAGGCGAACTCGGCCCAGGCGTCGGCGTCCGCGCCAGCGGTAGGACGATGGCCAAAGCGCAGGTCATGCGCGCTGCGCTCCTCGACCGTGCGCGCCGTCTGGCTCGTGCGCTGACCATCGGCGTCGACGGTAAAGAAGGCCACCTGTTCGTGCAGCGTCCTGGCCTGGTCCTGCATCGACTTGGCCGCGGCTGCGGCCTCTTCCACCAGCGCCGCGTTCTCCTGCGTCACCTGGTCGATCTGCGCGATGGCGAGGTTCACCTGGTCGACGCCGGACGACTGCTCGGCGCTGGCCGCGGCGATCTCGGCGACGATGTCGGTCACCTTCTTCACGCTGTCGACGATGTCGCGCAGCGCCAGCGACGACTGCTCCACCAGTGCCGCGCCCGCGTCGACGCGCTCGCTGCTCTCGGCGATCAGACCCTTGATCTCGCGCGATGCGGCCGCGCTCGACTGGGCAAGGCGACGCACTTCCGCCGCCACGACGGCGAAGCCGCGACCCTGCTCGCCCGCACGCGCCGCTTCGACGGCCGCATTCAGGGCCAGCAGGTTGGTCTGGAAGGCGATGTCGTCGATCAGGCCCACGATGTCACCGATGCGGCGG
>DATNJP010000315.1:0-15236 GCA_035603855.1 Luteibacter sp.
CGATAAGGTTCGGGAAAGCCTTGCGTAAGGCGGGCTGACTACCCTCTTGGCACACTCGGCCCGCTCTCCGGCTGGCGATCTTCGTGAGGCACCATGCGTTCTGATTCTTCGGCCCCGGGCGTCCTGCGCCAGCGCTTCCGACCCCTGGCCTGGTTCGGCATCCTGTTCGTGGGCGTGGCCTTCCTGGTCCGGGTGATCCTGCTCATCAAGACCGGCCACGACGTTCCCCGTGAGCCCGGCAGCTGGCTCTACCTGTTTGCCGTGGGCCTGGGTTACGACCTGGTCACCTTCATCTATTTCGCCTGGCCGATGCTCCTGGTGCTCTGGCTGCTGCCGCGGCGCGCCTACCTGTCCCGCTGGGGCCACCGGATTTTCGTCGGTTTCTGTTTCATCCTGGCATTCGCCGTGCTGTACCTGGGCGCCGCCGAGCTGGTGTTCTGGGGCGAGTTCAGCGCGCGCTTCAACTTCATCGCGGTGGACTACCTGGTCTATACGCATGAAGTGGTCGGCAACATCCGCGAGTCGTACCCGATCGGTACCTGGTCGGTCCTGCTGTTGCTGGGCACGCTGGCGGTAATGTTCTTCAGCCGCCGCACGCTGGCTGCCCGCGACGACGGCTCGCGCTTCCTCGGCCGCACGGCGGTCGTGGGCGTGTGGCTGGTGCTGACGGTGGCGGTGAGCTTCGCGGTCGACGGTTCGATGAAGGACCGTTCGAGCAACAACTATGTCAACGAGCTGGCCGGCAATGGCATCTACCAGTTCTTCGCGGCGTTCCGCGACAACGAACTGGATTACGCCAAGTACTACCCGACCCTGCCCAAGGACGAGGCGTTCTCCAACCTGCGTGGCCTGCTGAAGACGCCCGAGGCGACCTTCACCAGCGACGATCCGATGGACATCACGCGCACGATCACGGCGAGCGGTCCGGAGAAGAAGCTCAACATCGTCCTGATCAGCGTCGAGAGCCTCTCGGGTGACTACGTGGAAGGCCTCGATGTCAGCAAGCACAAGCACCTGATGCCGAACCTCGACGCGCTGGCGTCGAAGAGCCTGTTCTTCACCCAGCTCTACGCCAATGGCACGCGTACGGTGCGCGGGCTGGAAGCGCTGTCGCTGTCGGTACCGCCGACACCCGGCGAATCGATCGTGAAGCGCCCGGGCAACGAAGGCCTGTGGTCGCTCGCCGATGTGTTCAACGCGAAGGGCTATGAGTCGGAGTTCCTGTACGGCGGTTACGGCTACTTCGACAACATGAACCACTTCTTCGCCAGCAACGGCTACACGGCGGTGGATCGCAACGAGATCGCGGACAAGGATATCCATGCGGAGAACGTGTGGGGCGTGGCGGACGAGGATCTTTTCACCCTCGTGATGAAGCGCATGGACGACTCGTACGCGAAGGGCAAGCCGTTCTTCGGCCATGTCATGACGACGTCGAACCATCGCCCGTTCACCTTCCCCGCCGGTCGCGTCCCGTTGCCGCAGGGCTCGCGTCGCGCGGCGGTGCAGTACACCGACTGGGCGATCGCCGATTTCCTGAAGCGTGCCGCGACCAAGCCGTGGTTCGACGATACGATCTTCGTGATCACGGCGGACCATTGCGCGACGAGCGCCGGCAAGACGAGCCTGCCCGTCGACCGGTATCACATCCCGCTGTACATCTATTCCCCGAAGCATGTGCAGCCGGGCCGCGTGGATCGCCTGATGAGCCAGATCGACATTCCGCCGACGATCCTGGGCATGCTCAATTTCAGCTATACCTCGCGCTTCTATGGCTACGACCTGTTCAAGCTGGAGCCGGGCCGCGAGCGCGCCTTCCTCAGCACGTACCAGGAGCTGGGTTATCTGCATGGCGACGTGCTGAGTTCGCTGATCCCGCGCCAGCCGGTGAAGGAGATGGTGCCGCAGAAGACGACGGGTGATGCGACACCTGTCGCCCAACAGGATCCGGTGGATGCGAAGGATGCGATCACGTACTACCAGACGGCGGCATACCTGTTCACCAACGGTCTGATGAAGCGCAAATAATGCGCGGGCGGTACGAAAACCGCTGATGTGTGTGGGGGTGTGCGGGAACCCCCTCTGTGCGAGAGCCGCCTAATGTGGAAGCCACCTGTGTGGAAGCCACTGTGTGTTTGTGGAAGCCGCTGTGTTTGTGGGAGCCGCTTCAGCGGCGATCCCGCGGCAGCGGGCAAGGTTATGGCTAGCACCCATCGCCGCTGAAGCGGCTCCCACATGGGCTCCTGCATACACAGCTCCACAAGGCATACACGGCCCCATAAGGCACACCCAGCCCCCTAAGGCACACACGGCCCCACAAGGCTTGGATCAGCGGCCGGACGCCGCTCGTTCGCGGACTTCCGCGAAGGTCCAGTCGCGTTTCAGTTCGCCGTTCTCCCAGACGGTATGCATGACTTCTTCCCAGCCATGTTCGATGGCGCCGGCGGGAAGCGACGTCGCGTCGTCGGGAAGCGGCACGGTGCGGTAGCTGCCGTATTCGCGATGGCGCAGCAGGGTCATGCGGCCGCGTTTGGACAGCTTGCCCTGGTCGGTGACGGGATCTTTCCACACATCGCGCCATGCGCCGTCGATGCGTGCGGCGGAGCATTTAAGGGCGAATTTCTGCGTGTCGCGGGTGAGCTTCTGCAGCAGTGCACCTCCCATGCCGAAGGCGAGGTTATCGGCGGCGTAGCCGGCGGAGGTGATGCGTTCGAGGATGGCGCGGATGCTTTCGGGGTTCACGCCGTCACCCTGGATCACGCGCACGTGGTTCAACACGCGGTATCCCTTGCCGTTGACCGTGCTGCCGAAGGCTTCGTTCAACAGGCTGACGCAACGGTGCACGACTTCCACCGGGTCGCCGGAATCGGGACGCACCACGATGGTGGCGCCGGAGGCGATGACTTCGTCGCGCAACGCCTTGCCCCAGTGTTCGACGATGGCGTGGTAGATGTCGTAGCTGTCCGACACGACGGCGACGAGTGAACCGGGCTTCGCGAAGCGGCGCAGCATGTTGCGGTAGGCGTCGACTTCGTGTTCGCGGCCCCAGCTGGTGATGGTGCTGTGTTCGGCGGCGGGAATGGAGAAGCCGGCCATCGGCTCGCCGTAGTAGGCACGCGCGGCGAGCACGCCGGAGACGGTGTCCGTGCCCAGGAAGTTGACGAGGTGCGCCATGCCGCCGAGGCCGGCGGATTCCGCGCTTGAGACACCGCGCGCGCCGAAGTCGTGCAGCTTGAAGGGGATCTGCCCGGCCGGATCGTCGGACGTGCGCTCGAGGAATTGCAGGATGGTGCGCCGTGCCTGCCAGCTGATCGTCGAGACGGTCACCGGATACCAGAGCCGCAGCAACAGCGTTTCCAGGTAGGAAGGCAGCCAGTAGGCTTTCGGATCCGTGGATTCGATGGTGACCAGCGCCTGGTGCGTCGGTACGACACTCCCTTCGGCGACGGCACGGATGCGCACCGGGAGGCGGCCGCCGTGCGTGTCGACGATGTAACGCCAGCCTTCCTCGTTGAAGGGCTCGCCGTGGGCGGCGAAGAAATCGCGCGCCTCGTCGACGTCCGCGTGCGTGACCGGACGGCCGAGGCGCGACTTGAGGACGGCCTGGAGGCCGAAGAACACCGTGCTTTCGTACGTACCGCCTCGCGATTCCACGTAGAAGAACGTGGCGTCCGTGCCGGGCGGATACTGCAGCCAGTGGCTGGCCTTGTAGCTGTCGGTGTCGAGGATGGGGTTGTCGAGATAGGGCGTGCCGTGGGTCGTCATGACCCACAGCATACCCTTGGCGCTTATCAGGCGGCGGTGTCGACGAGCACCAGTTCCGCGTCGCTCGTCGCGGTGATGCGCAGCGTCGTCTCGTCGCGGATCGCGGCGCCGTCACCCTTGTCGAGCACCGTGCCGTTGAGTTCCACCGATCCGGCGGCGGGCACCATGTAAGCGAAGCGACCCGGGGCGAGTGTGTACTCCACGGTCTCGCCGGCCTTCACGCTGGCGCCCAGCACGCGGGCGTTGGTGCGAATCGGCAGGGCGTCCTCATCCCCTTCGATGCCGCTGGCCAGGGTGACGAAACGACCCGAGCGCTCGCCCTTCGGGAACGGGCGGGTGCCCCACGCCGGCGCGTCGCGCTTGCCGTCCGGGATGATCCAGATCTGGAAGATCCGGGTCGCGTCCGGCTCGGCGTTGTACTCGGCGTGGCGGATGCCGGTACCCGCGCTCATCACTTGCACGTCGCCCGCTTCGGTGCGGCCCTTGTTGCCCAGGCTGTCCTCATGGGTGATCGCGCCTTCGCGAACATAGGTGATGATTTCCATGTCCGAATGCGGGTGCGGCGGAAAGCCGGTGCCGGCGGCGATGGTGTCGTCGTTCCACACGCGCAGGGCACCCCAGCCCATGCGCTTGGGATCGTGGTACGAGGCGAACGAGAAGTGGTGCTTGGCGTCGAGCCAGCCGTGGTTGGCACCGCCAAGGCTGGTGAAACGGCGGACGTCGATCATGTGAAGCTCCCCCGGGAATACCGGACTGGGTGAGTGGATGGGTGTATTTTCCTCTTCCGCATTCGCCGTGGAGCATCGTCCACTGGAACGGATTGTTTCCCGGAGGTGCCTTGCGGGGTTGCAAAGCGGCCCCTTGCGCCCATGTGGGACGGATTGGCGGTTCGTCCGCCTCACCACTTTCGAGGTGTTTCCGGATGATTCCGTTCTCGGTGCTCGACCTTTCCCCTGTCCCGCGCGGTTCCAGTCCCGGTGAGTCGCTGCGCAATTCGCGCGATCTTGCGCGCCACGCCGAGGCGCTGGGTTTCCATCGGTACTGGCTGGCCGAGCACCACAACATGACGGGCATCGCCAGCGCGGCGACGTCGGTGGTGATCGGCTATATCGCGGAAGGGACCAGCACGATCCGCGTGGGATCGGGCGGCATCATGCTGCCGAACCATGCGCCGCTGGTGATCGCGGAGCAATTCGGCACCCTCGCCTCGCTGTATCCGGGCCGCATCGACCTTGGCCTGGGCCGTGCACCCGGCACCGACCAGGGCACGGCTCGCGCGCTGCGCCGCTCGCTCGGGCCCAGCGACGACCGCTTCCCGGACGACGTCCAGGAGCTGCAGATGTTCCTCGGTCCGCAGTTGCCGGGCCAGACCGTTCGCGCGGTACCCGGCATGGACACCAACGTGCCCATCTGGCTGTTGGGTTCGAGCCTGTTCAGTGCGCAGCTCGCCGGTCATCTCGGCTTGCCGTTCGCGTTCGCCTCGCACTTCGCGCCAGACCTGATGATGAAGGCGCTGGAGGTCTACCGGCATATGTTCCGCCCGTCCGGCGTGCTGGATAAGCCGTACGCGATGCTCGGCATCAACGTGGTGGCCGCCGATACCGACGAAGAGGCGCGTCGCCTGTTCACCTCGCAGCAGCAGGCGTTCTGGAACCTGCGCCGCGGCGCACCCGGCCAGTTGCCGCCACCGGTGAACTCCATGGACGGCGTGTGGACACCGATGGAGAAGGCGCAGGTGGATCATTCGTTGTCGTGCGCGGTCGTCGGTTCGCCGGATACCGTGCGCGAAGGCCTGGCGGCGTTCATCGAGCGCACGGGTGCCGACGAGCTGATCATCACGGCGCAGATCTTCGACCACGAGGCGCGCAAGCGTTCGTACTCGATCGTCGCCGAGCAGCACGCCAAGCTGGCCGAACGCACCGCGGCCTGAGTTCGTGCGGGTCGTTCTCGATACCAACGTCTGCCTGGACGCCTTCGTCTTCGCCGATCCGCGCGCCGCGATGCTGG
The DNA here is from genome assembly GCA_035603855.1 of Luteibacter sp. Lineage (GTDB taxonomy): Bacteria > Pseudomonadota > Gammaproteobacteria > Xanthomonadales > Rhodanobacteraceae > Luteibacter. The sequence goes on from DATNJP010000315.1 coordinate 5,773, forward strand.
TAGCGGCGCTGGCGGCGGGCGAGGTGGAAGCCGTGACGCGCGCGGACTGCCGCGACGAGTGGCTGGCCGTGCTGCGTTATCCCACGCTGAAGCTGGATGAGGCGTCCATCGCGGACGCATCCGCGCGCTTCGATAAGGCCGTGACGTTGTTGCCCGATACATCCGTGTCGACGACGCACCCCGTCGTATCGCCGACGGCGACGTTGCCCCGATGTCGCGATCCCGACGACCAGAAATTCCTGGAGGTGGCGGCGACCTCCGGTGCGTCCGTGCTGTTCTCACGCGACGCGGAAGTACTCCGCCTCGGCCGCCGCACCACCCGCGACGGCCTGTTCGCGATCATGAAGCCCGAAGAGTGGAAAAGCACCCCGTAGGAACTGCGTGAGAGCCCCTGTGGAAGGCCTATGGAAACCCATGGGCCAGCCCATTTGTGGGAGCCCATATGTGGGAGCCGCTTCAGCGGCGATGGGTGCTAGCCATAACCTTGCCCGCTGCCGCGGGATCGCCGCTGAAGCGGCTCCCACACATCGGGTTTCATCGGAACATCGGTTTCATTGGAAATGAATCAATCCGCCGGGACGAGTGCGATGAAATTGCGCAGGCTGTAATAGCGCTCGAGTTGCGGCCATTCCACCGAGGCGATGGCCTTGTGTCCGGCGGCCCATGGTTCGTTGTCGAGCAGCACTTCGACCTGGGTGTTGCCGTCGCCGACGTTGCCGTAGAACACGCGGATCCAGTGCACGTCCGCCGTGAGCGGTGCCGTGGCGATCGCCGCTTCCAGTGCGGACAGGCCGTCCTCGGGAATTTCCATCGGCGCGTCCTTCTCGCCTCGTAGCGTGAAATCACCGACGTAGACGGTGAACGGCTGCACGCCGGCGGTCAGCTCGCGCATGGCCAGCTTCTTCTTGTTGACCGTGTGCCAGCAGGCGGCCAGCACCACGTGAAAATCGTTACGAGCGAAACCATCCAGCGCATCGCGGCAACCTGTTTTCCCGCCACCGAGGCCGCCGAAGCTTTCCTCGATGGTGCGTTCCTCGTCCAGCACGATATCGATGTCGAGCCGGCCCATGCCGCCCTCCTTACCGTCGTGCCAGATGCCACGAATGGCCGGAAAATCCTCGCCTTCGGTCAGCAGCCAGTCTTCATCGGCTTCGAGTTCGACGCCGTGCTCGGCGAAAAGGTCGATCAGGTAGTTCTGGATGAGACGGTCCATGGTTCGTCCGGTCGTGGAATGTGGGGATTATGCGCTGTCGGTGAGCTTGCCGAGCGCGACCGCGGCCGCCGGATTGCGTTCCTTCGCCGCGGAGATGAAATAGACGAAGACGTCCCTGGCGGCGGCCTTGGGGCCCGCCCCGCCGACATGCGGCAGATCCGCCGGGTCACCGCCTTTTGCCCATGTCGCCGCGCGTCCGGCCCAGGTTTTCAGGTCTTTCGACGTGTAACCCGTGGTCTGGTTCGACACGCTGCGCATCAGACGCGCATACACGAACGATCCGGTCAGGTCGGCGAACGAGGGGTAATCGGGCGAATCGGTGAACACGGTGGCGACGCCGCGCTCGCGCGCGAGTTCAAGCCAGCGCTCGTCCATGAAGCTGTCGTGCCGCACTTCGACGGCGTGGCGTAATGTCACACCGCGATGCGTTTCCGGCAACAGATCGAGGAAGCCGGCGATGTCGTCGGCATCGAACTTGCGCGTGGGAAGAAACTGCCAGAGCAGCGGACCCAGCCGATCGCCAAGTGCCGTCGCGCCGTCGAGGAAGCGGTCGATGCGTTCGCCGGTACTGGCCAGCGCCTTCGTCTGCACGATGTGTCGCGGCGCCTTGACCGAGAAAATGAAACCGTCAGGCGTCTCCGCAGCCCATTTTTCATAGGTCGCGGCGTCCGGAGAGCGGTAATACGTGCCGTTGATCTCGATGCTGCCGACCTGCCGGCTCGCGTAGTCGAGTTCGCGTTTCTGCACGAGATCGGCAGGGTAGAAGACGCCCCGCCACGGAGCGAATGTCCACCCGCCCATACCGCTGCGAATGTGACCCTGGGTCGATCGTTTGACGGGAGCGCGTTTCGTTGCCATATGAACCGATGCTCGCAAGTGGGAAGTGGAAGGTTCGTCTTTACATGCGGCTGGCCGCATCTTTGCGCGATACTCGGGATCTTCGAGTTTCACGTGCAGTCAACCATGTCGTCCATCCGTATCATGACCGTCGATGATCATCCTCTCCTGCGCGAAGGTATCGCCGCGGTGATCGAGGGGCAGGATGGCCTCGAGCTCGTGGCCGAGGCCAGTTCAGGCGAAGAAGCCATCGAACGCTATCGCGAGCACCGCCCCGACCTCACGCTGATGGACCTGCAGATGCCGGGCATCGGTGGCATCGCCGCCATCGAGGCGATCCGGGGCGAATTTCCCGACGCGCGCATCCTCGTGCTCACCACGTATCGCGGTGACGTGCAGGCGTTACGCGCCTTCCGTGCGGGTGCCCAGGGCTATCTGCTGAAAAGCGAGCTGCGCAAGGACATGCTCGTGACGATTCGCCAGATCATGGACGGCAAGCGTCGCGTGCCGGAAGAGATCGCCCAGGAAATGGCCGGTCACGCCGACGACGATGAACTCACGCCACGCGAGACGCAGGTGCTGACGCATGTGGCGCGCGGCGAAGCGAATCGCGATGTCGCCGGCGCGCTCGGCATCGCCGAGGAAACCGTCAAGGCGCACATGAAGAGCATCCTGGCCAAGCTGCAGGCCAACGATCGCACTCACGCAGTGGCGATAGCGCTGCGCCGGGGCATCATCGAGCTCTGATACGCCCGTATCGGGGCTCAGCTCAGCGCCGTCGGCTGTTTGAACGGAAGCGGCGTGGCGCCGGTCGCGACCACGGCGCTGTCGGCGCGCTCACTGGCGTCGCCGTCCCCGTCGACCACGACGAGGATGCGGCCCGCCTCGATCTCCGCTTCGAACTTCTGCCGCACGGGATCGGGCGTGGACGCGCCCATCAAGGCATTGGTCCAGGCGCCCACCAACGCGCCTGCCGCGCCCACGGCCAGCGCACCGGCCAGCGTCACGCCCAGCGGCGGAATCACCATGGCGACCAGGCCGGCGACGAGTCCCGTCGCCCCACCCTGGGCCAGGCCGCGCACGGCGGCGGGTTTGAAATCGGTGTGCTCGTCCTTGCGACGCTCCGGGATCGCTTCCAGCTCGATATCCGAGCGGGCGATCAGCGACAGGTCCTCGTCGGCGACGCCCGCTTTCCGGGCGGCGTCCATGGCCGAGCGGGCGCGGGCGAGGTCGGGCGTGCTGTAGACGCGGCGGGTTTTCATCGCGGCTCCTTCGGCGGGGTACCTGCCGCATGGTTTCGCCCCGGCGGTCGATCCGGTGTGACGGGACGATCAAGCGCGCGCGTGGGCGTGCCGCTTCCGGTATTCCGCGGGGGTGACCCCGATCCGGCGCATGAAGGCGCGGCGCAGGCCGTTCACGTCGGCGTAGCCGCAACGCGCGGCCACGCGCTTCGGGCTCTCGTTACCGTCCTCCAGCAATCGACGCGCGGCTTCCACGCGCATCGCTTCCACGAACTCGGCCGGGGTCATGCCGACCTCGTGGCGGAAGATCCGCGCGAAATGCCGGGCGCTCATGCTCACCCGTTCCGCCATCGAGCCCACCGAGTGATCCTCGGCCGGATGCGCCGCCACGTAGCGTTGCAGCTCCTGCAACGCGCCCCGGCCCGCCGGCGCGGCCTCGCCGTGGCGGCTGAACTGCATTTGCCCGCCTGGCCGGCGGAAGAACACCACCAGTTCGGCGGCGACCGCCATGGCGATGTCGCGGCCCAGGTCCTCCTCGACCAGGGCGATGGCGAGGTCCATGCCCGCGGTGACCCCCGCGGCGGTGCAGACCGGGCCGTCGCGCACGACGAAGGCGTCGGCTTCCACGGTCAGCGATGGATGCCGCTCGGCGAGCAGGCCGGCCACCTTCCAGTGGGTGGTCACCCGGCGGCCGTCCAGCAACCCGGTAAGCGCGAACAGCAGGGCGCCGCTGCAGATGGAGCCGTAGCGCCTCGCCCGGGCGCTCTGCCGGCGCATCCAGTCCACGACGGTCAGGTCCACGGCGGCCTGCGGCAGGTCGGGCGAGCCCGCCACCAGCAAGGTGTCCAGCTGGCCCACCTCGTCGAGCACGCTGCGATCGGGCAGGAAACGCATGCCGGACGAGGCGGTGACGGCCATGGGCGCGGTACCGACGGTCACCACCCGGTACACCTCGCGGCCCGCCTGCCGGTTGGCCTCGGCGAACACATCGGCGGGTCCGGACACGTCCAGCATCTGGACGCCGGGCGGCGCGAGGATGGCGATGGTGACGACGGGCGGCTGCATGGCGAGCAATATGGCTGCTTTTGCTACATCGAGTCAAATCATGACGACGCGGTGCGGGGCTTCAATAGTCCCACCTCATCCACCAGGGTCCTCCGCCATGACCACCATCGACCGCGTTGCCGGCATCGCCGTCCCCGATAGCGCCCTTGCCCGCCAGATCACGGAGCTTGTCCGCGACACCGAAACGGATCTCCTCTACAACCACTCCCGCCGCGTGTATTTCTTCGCCGCCCTGAGCGGCGAGGCGAAGGCGCTGAAATACGACCCGGAGCTGCTGTACGCCGCCGCTATGTTCCACGACATGGGCCTCATGGCCCCGTACTCGAGCAAGGACAAGCGCTTCGAGGTGGACGGCGCCAACACCGCCCGTGACTTCCTGCGCGGCAAGGGTGTCTCCGAAACCGATATCGAGACTGTCTGGACCTCGATCGCCCTGCACACCACGCCGAATATCCCGCAGTACATGAAGCCGGAAATCGCCCTGCTGACCGCTGGCGTCGAGATGGACGTGCTCGGCCTGGGCTTCGACAACGTGAATACCGCCGACCGCGAGAAGGTCGCCGAGGTCCACCCGCGCGGCCCGTCCTTCAAGCAGGGCATCGTGGAGGCCTTCTACAACGGCATCCGCAACAAGCCCGACACGACATTCGGCAACGTGAAGGCCGACGTCATGGCCTATAAGCAGCCCGGCTTCCAGCGCACGGACTTCGTCCAGTGCATCCTGCACAACCACTGGCCAAGCTGAGCCAGCCCAGCCCTCGCAGGGCCAGGACGCACGAAGCTGTGCGTGGAGCTGTGTGTGGAGCTGTATGTGGGAGCCGCTTCAGCGGCGATGGGTGCTTGCCTTAACCTGTCCCCGCTGCCGCGGGATCGCCGCTGAAGCGGCTCCCACACAGATCCATACACAGGAAGCGGCTCCCGCACACCCTCCAGCGGGCTCCAACACACTCTCCGGCGGCTCCCACACCGCGGTATCAGGCCTCGCAGCGCCAGATCGCATTTGATCTGATAATCATTCGCACTTACGATAGCGGCCTTTCGCTCGATCCAAGGCCGTCTTCATGCGTTTCCGTCCCACCGCCCTCGCCGTCGCGCTTGCAGGCGTCTTCGCCGCACCTGTCGCGATGGGCCAGGACACCCCGCCCGCCTCCACCAACCTCGAGGGGGTGAAGGTCGTGGGCAACTGGCTGGACGCGGCCACGGCCAACACGGTCCAGGACCACCCGGGCGCGCGCACCGTCGTGCGCCGCGAGGAACTGCGCGAGGCGGGTGCCATCAACCTGCGCGACGCGCTGCGCCGGATTCCGGGCGTGCAGGTGCAGGAGAGCAACGGCACGGGTGGCAGCGACGTGTCGCTCAATGTCGGCGTGCGTGGCCTCACCTCGCGCCTGTCGCCGCGTTCCACCATCCTGCTCGACGGCGTACCGCTCGCCGTGGCGCCTTACGGACAGCCGCAGGTGTCGATGGCGCCGGTCGGTCTCGGCAACCTGCAGGCGGTGGACGTCGTCCGCGGCGGTGGCTCCGTGCGCTACGGGCCGCAGAACGTCGGCGGCATCATCAACTTCGTCACCCGTGACATCCCGGAAACCTTCGGTGGCAGCGCCGGCGTGCAATTCCAGGGCAGCGAACACGGCGGCATCCGCACGAACACCAATGCGTTCGTCGGCGGTACGACGCAGAACGGCCTTGGCGTCGCCCTGCTTTACAACGGCCTGCACGGCCCGGGCTTTCGCGAGCACGAGGACAACGAAAGCATCGACGACGTGATGCTCAAGGCGAAATACGCCATCACGTCCGAGGACACGCTTACCGGCAGCATCCACCATTACGACGGCCAGGCCGGCATGCCGGGTGGCCTCGACCAGGCCGACTACAACGCGGACCCGTTTCAGTCGCGCCGTCCGTTCGACGATTTCCACGGCCGTCGCACCGACTACGTGCTGAAGTACAGCCATGTCGACGATCGTCGCAGCTTCGAAGTGCAGACCTATTACTCCGACAGCTTCCGCGGCAGCCACATCGAGACGATCACGCAGAACCCGAACGGCAGCTACACGCACCAGTTGAACGCGTACCCGCGCGACTACCACGTGTTCGCCATCGAGCCACGCTACTCGCAGTTGTTCGACTGGGGCCAGGTGACGCACGAGATCGGCATCGGCTATCGCTACACCAGCGAGGCGATGCACGAGCAGACGTATCGCAACAACAAGTTCACCTCGAACCTTTACTACACGCCGTACGACAGCAACCCGTACAACGGCCCGTTCGTGCTCTCCGGCAACAACACCGGTAGCAACGAGGCGCACGCGGTCTACATCGACGACACGATCAATGCGGGCAACTGGACGATCACGCCCGGCATCCGCTACGAGCGCATCGACAGCGAGTGGGAAGCGCATCCCAGTTCGACGGTGGTCGTGAAAGGCCCGACCGAACGGACGAAGGATTATTCCAAGCCGCTGCCGTCGCTCAACGTGATCTATCACCTGAGCGATGCGTGGAAACTCTACGCCAACGCCGAAACCTCGTTCGGCTCGCTGCAGTATTTCCAGATCGGCCAGAAGGATTCGAACAACCAGTTCGCCGCGGGCCTGAAGCCCGAGACGGCGCGCACATACGAGATCGGTACGCGTTACGACACCAAGGCATGGGGTGGCGAGGTTTCGTTGTTCCGGATCAACTTCGATCACGAGCTACAGCTGGTGGGCAAGCTGCCCAACGTGCCGGACTCCTACGACGGCTGGACCACGCTGGGCGCGACGACGCACAAGGGCGTTGAAACCGCCGGCCACGTGGATTTCGGCGCCTTCAACGATGCGCTCGAAGGCCTGACGTTGTGGGGCACGGCCACGTATACGCACGCGATCTACAAGCACGGTTCGTTCGAGGGCAAGGACCTGCCGTTCTACTCGCGGCGCACGGCCAATCTCGGCCTGCGTTACGGTATCGCGCAGTGGACCTTCAACCTGGATGCGTTCTCGCAGTCGCGCCAGCATTCGCCGGGTTCGCCCACCTTCGATCCCGCCAATCCGTCCGTGTACCAGACCGAACCGACGCCTGAAGGCGATCTTGGCGACATCCCCGGCTGGACGACGTACAACGCGCGCGCCGAATACGCGTTCGGTCCGTCGCTGTCGAACCTGCGCCTCGGCGTGGGCGTGAAGAACTTCACCGACAAGCGTTACTTCACGCGATCGACCGACAACAACGACGGCATCTACGTCGGCCAACCGCGTACCTACTTCGTCCAGGCATCGGTGGATTTCTGACGTGACTCCGCATCCGCGCCGTTTCCGCACCGCCCTGAAGACCCTGCACCTGTGGCTGGGCCTCAGCCTCGGCGTGGTGCTGGCGCTGGTGACGCTCTCGGGCAGCGTGCTGTTGTTCGAGCAGCCGCTGTTCGTCGCGGGGCACGCGGAGCTGGCATCGCGTCCCCTGCCTGACCTCGCCACGCAGGGACGTTCGTTGCAGACGATCCTGGCGTCGCCGCAAGGCAAGGGCTTGCGTGGTCTTTCCTTCCCCGACGCGGCATTGCCCGTATGGGAAGCACAGGAGCGTGGCGGCAATCGCAGCTACTTCGACGCAGGTACGGGCGAGTTGCTGTTGCAGCGAAAGAAGACCGGCGACGGCCTGCTCACCCTGCTCGACTGGCACACGCACCTCCTCTCGGGAGAAACCGGTGAGACGGTGCTGGGCGTGGTGGCGTGCACCGGCCTCTTCATGCTGTTCTCCGGCGTGTGGTTGTACTGGCCGGGTCGGCAGCGCGCGCTGAAACACCTGAAGCCACACACGAACCCGCCGGTGCTTCGCTGGGCCAGCTTCCACCGTTTCGTAGGCGTCGCGGCGCTGCCGCTGCTGATCGTGATGATCGGTACCGGCACGACCATGGCGTACCGTGGTGCCGTGCGTACCGGCCTTGCCGCCGCCTTCGGCGAACCGTCACCCGCTCGCCCACCTAAGACGGCGCCGGGCCACGCAAGCATCGACTGGCCCGCGGTGCTCGCCGCCGCGCAGTCCGCGGCACCGGACGCGGAACTGACCCGCATCACCTTGCCTTCGAAGGACAACGGAACCCTGGTGCTGCGTATCCGCCGTCCGGGCGAGTGGAATCTGGCCGGACGCAGCTCGTTGTGGATGGATCCCACCACGGCGACCGTGATCGGTGGCGACGACGCGACGAAACTGGGTACGGGTGGCCGCCTGTCCAACGCCCTGTTCCCGATTCATTCGGCGGCGGTCGGCGGGTTGCTCTGGCGCGTGGTGGCCTGCATTACTGGCACCCTGCCTATGTTCCTCCTGGTGACCGGCTTCCTCTTCTGGCGCGCGCGCCAACGCCGTGGGAGCCGCTTCAGCGGCGATCCCACGGCAGCGGGCAAGGTGGCGGCCAGCACCCATCGCCGCTGAAGCGGCTCCCACAGGTCTGCCTTGCACAGGTCTGCCTTGTGCGTCTATCGCCGCTGAAGCGGCTCCTACAGGTCTGTGTTCGCCCGGGTTAAGTCATGGTGTGGGCAGGGTTCGGCCCTTTGGCGGCGGTTATCCTGCGCGTCGCCTTCAAAGGGAGTCCAACGCCATGCGCCGTACCTTGCTCGCCCTCGCCGCCTGTTCCGCCCTGCCCGCCGTCGCCGCGATGAATCCGGCATGGACCCAGCCGGTCGAACCGCATGTCATCTACGGCAACACGTATTTCGTCGGAACGAAGGGCCTGTCGGCCATCCTCATCACCTCGCCGCAAGGCCATGTGCTGATCGACGCGCCGTTGCCCACGAACGCCGCGCTCGTCGAGGCGAACATCCGCAAGCTTGGTTTCCGCGTCGAGGACATCAAGCTCATCCTCAACTCGCACCCGCATTTCGACCACGCGGGCGGCATCGCGCAGCTCGCCAGGGACAGCGGTGCGACCGTGCGTGCGACGCCAGCCGCCGCGAAGGAGCTGCACCTCGGTGGCGACGATGCGGACGACCCGCAACATGGCGAAGCGCCGCTCTTCACGCCGGTGGATGCGAAGGGCGACATCGCTGACGGCACCGTCGTCCACATGGGGCCGTTGTCGCTCACGGCGCACATCACGCCGGGTCACACGCCCGGTGGCACGGCATGGACCTGGC
>DATNJP010000316.1:0-4194 GCA_035603855.1 Luteibacter sp.
CCACCGCGCCGAGTTCAAGGCCACGCGTGGCATCGTCGGTTGCCGAGATGAAATGCACCGGAATGTGGCGTGTGGCGGCATCGGTCTTCAGCCGCTCGATCACGGTCCAGCCGTCCATGCCCGGCAGCATCACGTCGAGCAGGATGCCGGTCGGGCGATAGCGCCTGGCCAGCGTGAGACCGGATTCGCCGTCGGCGGCGGCGAGCACGCGGTGGCCCTTGCGGTGGATCATGTCGGCGAGGATCCGCGCGAAGGCCGGGTCGTCTTCCACGATGAGGATGGCGGTGTCGCCGGGATTCAGCGCATGCCGGTCGTCGTCGATGGTCTCGGCGATCAGGGCGGGCGACAGCGGAAGGGTGGCCTCGGCGGCGGCCTGTTCGAATGTCACCACCTCGCCCTGGCTGCCGGTATCGGGTGCGACTTCCGGAAGGAAGATCGTGAAGGTGCTTCCCTCGCCGGGGACGCTGTGCAGGACGATGTCGCCACCCAGGAGCACGGCGATGCGCCGCGAAATGGCCAGGCCCAGTCCGGTGCCGCCGTACTGGCGGCTGGTGCTCGCGTCCACCTGCTCGAAGGCGTGGAAGACACGCTGGAACTTTTCGGCGGGAATGCCGATGCCCGAATCGGTCACGGCAATGGCGATAGCGTGCCTGCCGTCGAGCCCCGCGGGAAGGCGGGCGTCGGTGGCGGGGCGCGAGATCTTTACGCTCACCTGCCCGGCGGACGTGAACTTGAAGGCGTTGCTGAGCAGGTTGTTCACGACCTGCTCCAGCTTGCCGCCATCGGTGTGGATGGACGCGGGCAGGCCGGGCTCGAGATGGATGTCGAAACCCAGCTTTTTTTCCTGGGCCACGTGGTTGAACGTGCGGCCCAGCGTGCGCGCGAGGTCGGCGAGCATGAACGTGTCGACCGACAGTTCCATCTTGCCCGCCTCGACTTTCGACAGGTCGAGGATGTCGTTGATCAGGCGCAAGAGGTTGGACCCGGCGTCGTGGATGATCCGCGCGGACTCGACCTGTTCCTCGTTGAGGTTCTCCTCGTCGTTGTCGGCCAGGCTGCGCGAGAGGATCAGCAGGCTGTTCAGCGGCGTGCGCAGCTCGTGCGACATGTTGGCGAGGAATTCGGACTTGTACTGGCTGGCGCGGGCCAGTTCTTCCGCCTTCTCCTGGGTTTCCCGCTGCAGGGATTCCAGCGCGTCTTTCTGTTCGTTCAGCGTCAGGCTCTTCTCGCGGAGTTCCTCGTTCGAGGCGTGCAGCTCTTCGGTCTGCACGCGGAGTTCCTCTTCCGAAGCGACCAGGCGCTGCGACTGCTCCTGCAGCTCGGCGGTCTTCGCCTTCAGTTCTTCATTCGTGCTGCGCAGGTCTTCCTGTTGCCGGCGCATGGCCTCCTCGGAAGCGCGAAGCTCGTCGGCCTGGCTCTGGGTCTGCTCGAGCAGGGCGCTGGTGCGCAGGGCGCGCGCGAGGTTTTCCAGCGAGAGCGCGACGATGGGCATCAGTTCGTCGACCAGGCTCTCCTGCACGTCGGTGAAGTGCGTGAAGCTTGCGATCTCCAGCACGCCGAGCAGGTTGTCCCGAGAGAGCACCGGTACGACCACGACGCTGCGGGGCGGCGCTTCGCCGCTGCCGGAATGGATCCGCGTGTAGTCGTCGGGGACATCCTGCAGCACGATGGTGCGGCGATCGATGGCCGCCTGGCCGACCAGTCCCTCGCCGAGCGCATAGTCGGCCGTGACGTGACGGCGCTGCTTGTAGCCATAGCTGCCGAGCAGTTCGAGCCGGGAGGTGTCCTCGCGGAAGACGTAGAACACGCCGAGGCCCGCCTTCAGGCAGGGCACCAGCTCCGACACCAACGTGTCGGCGAACTCGCGGTACGTCGTGGCTTCCTGCAAGCGGTTGGATATGGCGGTGACGGTCGACTTCAGCCAGGTCTGCCCGGCTGTCTCGATCGCCATTTCCTTGAACACCTGCAACGAGCGCGCGATCTCGCCGATCTCGTCGCGACGGCTGAGCTGGCGCACCTCGATCGTGTGGTCGTGGTTGGCCAGGCGCGTCATCAGGCCGGTCATCCGGACGATGGGCTGGGTGATCAGGCGGAAGGTCATGCTGATGACCAGCGCACCCAGCAGCAGGCACAACGCGAGCGAGCCGATATCCACGTACTTCGTCGCGGACAGCACGCTGTCGAGCGCGCCGTTGCGTTTCGCCAGCAGCACGCGCTCGGTGGCGGACATCTCGTCGATGAGCTTGCGGATGTCGTCCATGAGGACGGTGCGCTTCAGCAGGTAGCCCTGGCGGATGGATTCACGCGCGGCGATGGCTTCGGGCGTGGCCGAGATGCCGATCGCGCGCATGGGCTCCAGGCCGTTCTTGAGTGCCTCCACCTTCCACGTGTCGAGCATGTCCTGGAGGTGGTCGATGCGTCCCTGCTGCAATGGATTGTCGACGGTTTCCTCGCGCAGGCTCGCCACGCTGCGCGCAAGGTCGCGGTCCGCCGTTTCGAAGTCGGCATATTCGTCCGCGGACTGGTTGAGCAGATAACCGCGCGCGGCGACCTGCCGCGTCTGCGCGTCGTTGCTGACATCCGCGAGCGTGAGCAGCACGACGTACGTATGCGACGACCAGTCCCGGGTCTGGTTCTCGCGCTCGAGGGAAACGAGGCTGGCGATGCAGGCGGCGATGAACAGGGCCAGCAGGGCGCCGATGGCGAGGATGATCTTGCGCTGCAGGGGCTGGTCGGCCAGCCAGGAGCGCTTTTTCTTTTCGATGGTGGACATGCGTTGCCCGATGAAAGGTTGGAGAGGGGCGTTCGCTACATTATCGGCATTCGATCACGCCGTTTGGGCACGCTTCCGGCGCCAGAAAGGCGGCACCAGTGTGCCACGGCGCACGGCGATCGCCAGGCAGCCGGCCGTGACGACCGAGCACAGGCCCAGGGCGACGACCGACGCTTCCGCCCCGAAGGCGCCGCCGGTGATCCAGTTGGGGCCCTGCATGTGCGAGGCGAGCAGGCCGTGCTGTTCGAAGCCCGACACGGGAATGCCATAGACGGGGCCCTGGGCGACGTTCCACGCCGCGTGCGCCCCCATGCAGACCCATAGGGAACGGGTGACGTGATAGAGCAGGCCGAACAGCAGCCCCGCTTCGATGGCGATGGCCAGCGCGCTCCATGCGGTGGCGTTGGGGTTCCATGCGTGAAGGCCGCCGAACACGGCCGCGGAGATGAGCAGGGCGGCCCATGTGCCGAGCCCTTCCTCGACGATACGGAAGATCACGCCGCGGCTGATGATTTCCTCGCCGACCCCCGCGCCCACGCCCAGCACGAGAATGGGACCGAGCCAGGCCACGTCGTGGTTCACGCCGTCGACCACGAACGCGCCCAGGGCCCAGAGGGCGCCGACCACCAGCGAGAACAGCAGCGCACCGCCGGCCAGGCCGAGCAATAGATGGGGAACCGCCTTGCGCGGGGCGAGTTCGTCCACCGGCCGTGACTCGATAGTGCGCACGAGCAGCCAGTAGGCGATCACGACAGGAGCCAGGCGGAAGGCTTCGATCAGCGGGGTGATGCGATTGAAGGGGATGTCGCCCTTGGGCAGCCCCAGACCGTCGTAGACGCGCCCCAGGATGAAACCGATGATGGTGAGCGTCACAAAGAAAGCGACGATCCGGCCCAGCGGCGAGCGGAGCAGGCGCAGGGGAAGGGACGGTGGCGTGACGGCGGTTGGCTCGGCGGACATGGCGGTCTCGTGTGGGGCTTGCGGTTGCAGTCTACGCAGGCATGATGGTGCTCCGATACAAGATCGCGCCCACTGCTTCCGTTATCGTCGCGGCCGTGGGCGGACGCCCGGGACCACTGGAAATCGCTCGATGGCCATACCCTCCGAAAACGACCCGTCCAGCCCGACCAACCGTCGCGAGCAGACGTTTCCCCACCTCAATGAGGAGATGTCCGCGCGCCTCGTGAAATACGGGGTCGAGGAACTCGTGCCGGCGGGGACGGTCCTGTTCCGCCGGGGCGACCGCCGGATCGACTACTTCTTCGTGCTCGAAGGGTGCATCGAGATCTACGACCTCGGTGAAGACGGCAAGCCGAACGTGTTCGTCGTGCATGGCCCGAACCAGTTCACCGGCGAGGTGGACCTGTTCAGCGAGAGGCAGACGATGGTGAACGGGCGGACCGGCTCGGACACCCGGCTGA
>DATNJP010000317.1:0-3521 GCA_035603855.1 Luteibacter sp.
TGCAAAGCCGGGTTCTTCGTCCAAGGCCTGGTACGAGAAGATCGGCATCCGCGGCTACGTGCAGATGCGTTACAACCAGGAACTGGGCGAGGACGCCAAGGACCTCAGGTCGCCGGGCGATCGCTTCATCGGTCGCGAGCAGGGCTTCGGCATCCGCCGCGCACGCGTCGTCATCAGCGGCGATGTCACCGACAACATGTCGATCTACATCCAGCCGGATTTCGCTAGCACGCCGTCAGGCTCGAGCACGACGAACTTCGCGCAGCTGCGCGATGCGTATGCCGACCTGTGGCTGACCAAGGACAAGACCTGGCGCATCCGCGCCGGCCAGTCGAAGGTGCCTTATGGCTGGGAAGACCTGCAGTCGAGCCAGAACCGCATCGCGCTCGACCGCGCGGATGCGTTGAATTCCGGTGTACGCGACGAGCGCGACCTGGGTGTTTTCGCGTATTGGTCGCCGACGGTGGCGAAAGAACGCTTCGCCTACCTTACGAAGTCGGGCCTGAAAGGCTCGGGCGACTACGGCGTGATCGGCTTCGGCGTCTACAACGGGCAGGGCGCCAACCGGCCGGATCGGAACGACCAGCTGCATTCGGTCATCCACTTCTCGTATCCGTTCAAGTTCGCGAACGGGCAGTACCTCGAAGTGGGCGCGGATGCCTATTCGGGCCGCTACAAGGTGACCACCGGTTCGGCGACGATCGACGGCCGCACGTTCACGCCGGGCGTCGATGCGCCGGAAGCGGGTTCGACGGATCGCCGCGTGGCCGCGCACGTCATTTACTACCCGCAGCCCTTCGGCTTCCAGGCGGAGTGGACGGTCGGTAAAGGCCCGGAACTGGATGTCGCGCGCCGCACGGTCCGCACGAAGTCGTTGCGCGGTGGCTACGCGCAGGTGATGTACAAGTTCGACGGCAGTTACGGTTCGCTTATTCCCTACGCGAAATGGCAGACGTATCGCGGGGCGTCGAAGTTCGACACCAACGCGCCGCGAATGGAAGTGGATGAACTCGAGGCCGGCGTGGAATGGCAACCCTCGAGCGCCATCGAACTCGCGGTGGCCTACGCGAACATGCGCCGCACGGACGTGAGCGCCGCCCCGTACCGCCGCATAGACGGCCAACTGCTACGCGTGCAGCTGCAGGTCAACTACTAAGCAGGAAGCGAAGAACAAGCAGGAAGCAAAGAAATCTGGAAGCAAAGAAAACCCGGAAGCAAAGAAGGACCCTGTGGGAGCCGCTTCAGCGGCGATCCCGCGGCAGCGGGCAAGGGTGGGGCAAGCACCCATCGCCGCTGAAGCGGCTCCCACATCACAGGTTCCACTTGGGCGGCTTTACTTCTTTTTCTTCTTCGCGGCGTCGGCCAGGGACTTCTCGCGGGCTGCCTTGAACTCGCTTCCATCCTTCCAGGCCGGCCACACGTCGCTGTCGGCAAGCTTTTCGCCCAGTGCGTAGAACGCCTTCACGTTCTGCGTCACGCCGTCGAAATTCCAACGCATGTCGTAGACGTCGGTGGGCTGGTGGTAGTGGTTCTTTACGTAGTCGTCGGAGGCCGCTTCGCCGGCGGCCTTCCCACCGACGACCATGTCGATGCCACCGTTGGCGGCGAGTGCGGGCACGCCGGCCTTGGCGAAGTTGAAGTGATCCGAGCGGAAATAATGGCCTTTCTCGGGGGCGGCATCGCCGCTGACGACGCGGCCGTCCGCTTTGAGTACCTCGGCGAACATGTCTTCGAGGTCACCCTGGCCCAGGCCGACCACTTCCATGTCCTTCGTCGCGCCGGTGATCGGCAAGGCGTCCATGTTGATGTCGGCTACGGTCTTGTTGAGCGGGAAGGGCGGGTGCGCGACGTAGTATTCCGAACCGAGCAGGCCCGACTCCTCCATGGTCACCGCGGCGAAGATCACCGTGCGCTTGGGCTTGTCCTGGGCAAACTTGCCGGCGATCTCCAGCAGGGCGGCAATGCCGGTACCGTTGTCGACCGCGCCGTTATAGATCTGGTGGCCCTTCAGCGACGGATCGTGGCCGAGGTGGTCCCAGTGCGCGGTGTAGACGATCGCTTCGTCGGGCTTCTCGCTGCCCTTCACCATGCCGATGACGTTATTGCTCAGCGAATGGGTGATCGTGCTCTGCAGGTGGATGGACGCTTTCGCATCCAGCGGTACCGCCTTGAAGCCACGCACGTCGGCCTGTTTCGCGAGGTCGTCGAAGTTCTTGCCAGCCTTGGCGAACAGGCGCTGCGCTGCTTCGTGGGTAAGCCACCCGGCGACGGGCAGGCGCGGCGAGGGGTCCTCGCTCTCGGGCAGGTCGAGCTTGGGCATGGACCAGCCGCTCTGCACCACGTTCCAGCCGTACGCCGCAGGCTCGGTCTGGTGGACGATGAAAGCGGCGGCGGCGCCCTGGCGAGCCGCTTCTTCGAACTTGTAGGTCCAGCGACCGTAGTAGGTCATCTCGCGACCCTTGAACAGCTTGGGATCGTTCGCGTTCCAGCCCGGGTCGTTGACCAGGACAATCACGGTCTTGCCCTTTATGTCCACGCCGTCGAAATCGTTCCACTGGGCCTCCGGGGCGTTCACGCCGTAGCCCACGAACACCACGTCCGAATCCTTGAGATCCACGTCGGCCTTGGCCTGGAGCGTGCCTGCAACCATTTCGCTACCGAAGGCGAACGCTTCCTGGCCGCCGCCTTCGGCGACCTCGAGCTTCACGCTGGCCTGGTCGTTCAGCGCGGTCGAGACGGCAGGCACGGTCTGCACCCATTCGCCCTTGTTGCCCGGTTCCAGGCCCATCCGCTTGAACTGCTCGATGATGTAGTTGGTCGTCAGGCGCTCGCCCAGCGTTCCGGGCTTGCGACCGTCGTATTCGTCGGACGAGATAACCCGCAGGTGGGCGGCGAAGTCGTCCGGCGTGATCTCCGGGCTGAAGGTGTGCTGCTCGTTGGCCACCGCCGGAAGGGGCGGGGGCGGCGAGGTGGCGGCCTTGGCGGGGGCGGGCGGCGGCGCAGCCGCCGTCTTGTCTTCGTCGTGGGACTGGCAGGCCGCCAGGGTCAGGGCGGTCAGGCAGGCGAGAGCGAGTCGACGCATCGGCGGAGATTCCCCTTGGGTAGATAAGGTGGATCCCGAGTGTAGCCGCAAGGCCGGCGCTGTCGCCGGACGGGTCGCGGCCCCATAATGGTGGGTTATCCCGTCCCCGGAAGACCTTCCCCATGCGTATCGGCATCGACTTCGGAACCAGCTACTCGGCCGCCGCGGCCGTCGTGGACGGCCAGCTCGAGCTGGTCCGTTTCGGCGACGCCAGCCAGTTCCGCACCGCGGTGTTCTTTCCCGAGGTGGTGCCCAACGTGGACGACTTCGTGCTGACCCCGATCCTGGAGGCCCAGGTGGATGCTTTCGTGCGCGCTGCGCGCGCGGACGAACGCCAGGCGGGCCGCACCCCGCGTGGCGACATGGACTTGCGCCGCGACGCGATCCGGGTGGTGCGCAGGCAGTGGATGGAGGAGCGCACGCGCGAGGCCTCCGCCTC
>DATNJP010000318.1:0-2864 GCA_035603855.1 Luteibacter sp.
GGGGTCATGCCCAGGCGGCGGTCGCTTTCCTCGTAGACGCGGCTGCCCGATCCGAACCCGGCTTCGTAGACGGCATCGGTCACCGCCGCGCCCTCGCGAAGCGCCTCGCGCAACTGGCCGAGGGGCGTGTTCGTGGTCGTATAGCGGATCGAGGCGCCGGCGCCACCGGAACGATAGCTGGCAGGGGTCATGCCCAGGCGGCGGTCGCTTTCCTCGTAGACCCGGCTGCCCGAGCCGAACCCGGCGTCATAGACGGCATCGGTCACGGCGGCACCCTCGCGAAGCGCCTCGCGCAGCTGGCCAAAGCGGCGCGCGCGAGCGTACTCGGCGGGGCTAACGCCGTAGCGGCGACGGAAGGCACGTTGCAGGTGCGTGGGGCTCAGCCCCGCAATGGTGGCGAGGCTGGCGAGATCGGTCGCGCCGTCGGGCTGCTCGAGAGCGGCGCGGACGCGTTCGAGGGCATCGTCGGCGACGGGACGCATGGCGTAAGCCTGAGAGTTCATGGTGGCCTCCTTCATGGGAGACCAGCTTAGGCGGGGCGGCGCCCCGTCACCATCCGCTTCTTGCGGATGGAATCAGTGGTGGATCGGCGTGTTCTGGCGGATGACCACGAACTCGCCTTCGAGCACGTTCGGATCTTTCGCCGCGGCCGGCTGTGCCGCACCGGCCACACGGCCGTGGGCGAGCTTCCACTGGCGCACGGCCAGGAACACAAGGCCGCCGGCCATGAGCACGCCGAGGACGACCACACCGAACACCAGCAGCACGCCCACGACGGCGAGGCCAAGCACCAGCGACAGGGCGCGGACGAGAGGATTACGCGAACGGCGGATGGGCGGGAAGACGAAGCGCATTGGTTAAAAATCCGTATGGCACAATGACATGCGTGCGAGCCTCTTTACCTTGGGGCAATCGATCCTCATAGACAAGTGCCATGACCCCTACCGCCAACACCGCCCCCCTCTGCCAGCTGGCGGACATTCCCGATGGCAATGCCGTCGAAGTCGAGACGCTGGTCAACGGGGAGGTGGAGTCGTTGCTGGTCTACCGCCACGGCGAGGAAGCCCGCGCCTATTTCAACGTCTGCCCCCATGCCGGGCGGCGCCTGGACTACGTTCCCGGGAAGTTCCTCGTCCGCAGCGGACAGATCATCTGCGCCGCCCACGGCGCGACCTTCACGGCCGAGAGCGGGGATTGCACGGCGGGCCCGTGCCGGGGCGATCGCCTGCGTTCCGTCGCGGTCGCCGTGATCGACGGCAACGTGCACCTGACCCCCTGAGCCTGAGAAACCCCGTAGGAGCGCGCCCGCCCGCTCCTACCGATACATCAGGTTGATCGTGACCAGGGTCAGCGTGAGGATCAGGATGGTCAGCGGCAGGCCGACGCGCAGGAAGTCCTTCGAGCGATAGCCACCCGGGCCCGCCACCATCATCAGGGCGGGGTGGCCGGAGGGCAGAAGGAACGTGTTCGACGACGATACCGCCACGATCAACGCATAAGCCGACGGGTTCCCGCCTGTACTCACCGCCACGCTGATGGCGATGGGCACCATCATGACGGTAGCGCCGACGTTCGACATCACCTGCGAGAACATCAGCGTGAGGATGGCGATGGAGAGCTGCAGGGTCCACTGCGGGGCGTGGCCGAGGATCGCCAGCACTTCCTGGGCGATCCATGAGGCCGTGCCCGTGGAATCCATCGACCAGCCCAGCGGAATGAGGCAGGCGGTGACGAAGATGGTCTTCCAGTTGATGGCCTTGTAGGCTTCGTCCATGTTCAGCACGCCGGTCAGCAGCATGCCCACGGCGCCGGTCATCATCGCCACCGAGAGGTCCAGGTGGGTGAACAGGGCCAGGCACTTCGCCAGCACGAAAAAGCCCACCGCCTGCCAGATCTTGCCGGGGCGCTGCTCTTCCTTGGGAATGTCGGTGACCACGACGATGTCGCGGTCTTCCTCGGCCAGCATCAGGTCGCGCCATTTGCTGTGCAGGACCAGCGTGTCACCGGCGCGCAAGGTAACCGCGCGGACGTCCTCGCGAAACACCTCGTCGCCACGATTCACTGCCAGCACCGAGATGCCGAAGCGCTTGCGCAGGCGCAGTTCGCCCACGGTCTGCTTGATGAAGCGCGAGCTGGGCGGGATGACGGCTTCGGAAATGCCGGCCCGCGTGGTATTGAACTGATCGCCCAGCTGGCGCATGCGCATGGACACGCGGCAGAGCTGGTTGTTGGCGAAGGCGTTGATCGCATCGCGCGGGGCCAACACGCCCAGCACGGTACCCACCCAGATCATCTGGTCCGATGGCGGCGCAACACGGGCCTCGTTGCCGTTCTTGATCGCCAGGATCAGCGGCGCGCCGTGCAGTTGTTCCACCTCGCCGATGCTCATGCCCACCAGCGGGCTTTCGGCCGTGACGGTCAGCTCGGCGGTCTCGCCCACGATGCCGTAGGTGTCGGCGAAGTAGCTTTCCGTACGGCCGGGGGTGACCTTCAGACGGTCGTCCTCGCGTTCCGGTAGCAGCTTGCGGGTGAAGAAATAGAAGAACAGTACGCCCACCACGGCAAGCACGAGGCCCACGGGCGTCACGCTGAACAGGCCGAATTTGGGGATGGTGTGCGCGCCGGGAGGCAGGTTGCTGTTCGCGCTGGCGATCAGGTCGTTGAGGACGATCAGCGGCGAGTTGGCTATCAGCGTGGTGTTGGTGGCGGTGAGGATGCAGAACGCCATCGGCAGCAGCAGGCGCGACATCGGCACGCCGGTGCG
Organism: Luteibacter sp.; assembly: GCA_035603855.1. Taxonomy (GTDB): domain Bacteria; phylum Pseudomonadota; class Gammaproteobacteria; order Xanthomonadales; family Rhodanobacteraceae; genus Luteibacter. The sequence goes on from DATNJP010000318.1 coordinate 2,765, forward strand.
CGCGGACAGGCGGCTGGTGACCGGGATCATCAAGGCGGCCAGCGCCTGGCTGGGAATCACCGCGCTGAAGAGGCTGGTGACGCTGTTGATCACCACGCCC
>DATNJP010000319.1:0-2193 GCA_035603855.1 Luteibacter sp.
CATAGACGGCCGCGGCGCCCGAGGCGATGACAAGGTCGCGGATCAGGCGCTCGTGCGTGCCGAAGTCGCCGAGGATCCAGCCGCCGCCGTGGAAGAACATGAAGACCGGAAGCACCTGCTTCTCGCTGCCGACCGGACGGACGATCGTCAGGTTGATGGCCTGGCCGTCGACATCGATCTTGCGCTGGCTTACATCCGCGGGCGGCAACGTCGCGCCGGCCTGGGCGCCGATCAGCACCTGGCGAGCGTCCGCTGGGGAGAGTTGTTCGATGGGCTTGCCCGTGCCGCTGTTGAGCTTGTCGAGGAAAGCCTGGACACCTCGCGTGGGAGTGGAGGGGGCGGCGGCATCGGAGGCGGCGTGGGCGGCGGTCATGCCGAGGATGGTAAGCACGGCACCAGCGAGGAGGCTACGTGTAAGCTTCATGATCCTGTCCTTTAGTTTGTAGCTATTAAATAGCAAGCGATATTTATGGGAAGGTGTCACGCGGATGCGGACACGGTAGAGATCCCGTTCCGCCCGTGGAGGACGGAACGAAATATAAATAGCGCGCTATTCAATTGCAAGCGTTTTATTTCGCGAGGTAGCGATCCAGGACATCGATCGCTTCAGCGCAGTCCGCGCGGCCGAAGCCGATGCGGAATCGGTCGGGCGGCGTGGTCGTGAGTTCGGAGCGGTAGTTCGATGCCGGCAGTAGCAGGACCCCGGCTTCTTCGACGAGCTTTGCGGCGAACGTCTCGACGCCTTCTGCGCCGAGGTACTGCGGATAGGCGATGCAGCCGCCGTCGGGGCGATACCAGCGGAAACGATCGGACCATCGTGCGAAGAAGCCATCGAGCGTGGCGAGGTTGCGATCGAGGCGTTCGCGATGACGATCGAGGATGGCCGTCCGCGCCTTGAGCGCGATCAGCGCCAGCTGCTCCGAAGGGCCTGCGTTGCAGATGGACAGGTAGTGCTTGTAGCGCTCCATGCGTTGCAGGAGGGAGCGGTCCGCGCAGGCGATCCAGCCGATGCGCAGGCCGGGCAGCCCGTACGCTTTCGACATCACGTTGAGAGAGAGGCCGCGCTCATAGACATCGGCGACCGCGGGCAGGTGCACCGTGCCGGTCGCACCCAGCGGGTGATAGACCTCGTCGCTGAAGAGCCAGATGCCGTGGGTGCGGCAGAGGGCGACCAGCGCGTCGAAGCGATCGCGCTCGAGGATCTTGCCGGTGGGGTTGTGCGGGAAGTTGATCGAGATGACGCGCGTGTTCGGCCGGATCGCCGCGGCGACCTTGTCGATGTCCAGCGACCAGTGATCGTCGGGATCCATGGCGACGCCAGTTACTTCGCAAATCGCAAGCGGCACGGTCTCGGCGGCCTGGTAATTCGGCGTCACGACGATGGCGTGGTCGCCCGGTTCCAGCAACACGCGCATGGCGATGTAGATGCCTTCCTCGGCGCCCGCAAAGCAGAGGATGTCGTCAGCGCTGCGCTGTGTATATGTCGACGCGATGGCCTCGCGTAGCTCGGGTGCGCCATGGGTCTGCGTGTAGCCCAGGTGCAGGTTCTCGAACGCCTCGCGGTCTGCGGGCTCCGCCAGCGCGAGCAGTTCGGCCAGGCTCATGCTCTGGGCATCGGAAGCCGTGAGGTGATAACGCGCGGCGAATTCCCAGCGCGAGAAGTAGGCTTCGAGGCGGAAGTCGGGGAGGGCGGTCATGATGGGTGGTCGCTTGGGGTGATGTGATCCATCTAAACATACGGGCGCGGGAGCCCTATTGTCCAAAGCCAGCAACGCCACCCGCAAAAGGCCTCGCGAGCAGATAAAGTGTGCGCATGAATTCCTCGCGTTCCACACCCTGGCTGCCGGCGCTGGCCGTGCTCGGCTCCGTGACGTCGCTGTGCATCGGCACGTCCTTTGCCAAGAAACTCTTCCCGCTGATCGGCGCGGAGGGCACGTCGGCGTTGCGTGTGGGTTTCTCCGCACTGGTGCTGCTGATCTTCTGGCGCCCCTGGCGCTGGCCTCTCAGCCGTCGCGATGCTGGCTTCGTGATCCGCTACGGCCTCACGCTCGGCGTGATGAACCTGCTGTTCTACATGGCGTTGCGCACGATTCCGTTCGGCATTGCCGTCGCCATTGAATTCAGCGGTCCGTTGGCGGTAGCGATGTGGTCGTCGCGCCGCCCGGTCGACTTCGTCTGGCTGGCGTCGGCCAT
>DATNJP010000320.1:0-11565 GCA_035603855.1 Luteibacter sp.
CCTTCTGCGCGCGGATACCCGCCTGGTAGGCGTGCTTGACCACGCGCATCTCGGTCACCGTGTCGGCCGCCTCGACAAGGGCGTCGGGTGCGCCGCGGCCCGTGATCACCACATGCTGGAGCTCGGGGCGTGCCGCCACGGCGGCCAGCACGCGATCCAGCGGGATGTACTGCTTCACCAGCGCGATGTTGAGTTCGTCCAGCAGCACGAAGTCGTAGGAGGGATCGCGAAGCATGCCCTCGGCCACCTCCCACGCCGCCATCGCCGCCGCGATATCGCGCGACTTGTCCTGGGTTTCCCAGGTATAGCCTTCGCCCATCACGTGGTAGTCCAGCGGACCGTCCTCGAACATGCGGAAAAACGCCTCCTCGCCGGTGGAGAAACTGCCCTTGATGAACTGCACGACGCCGCAGCGGAAGCCGTGGCCGAGCGACCTCGCCAGCATACCGAAGCCGGACGAACTCTTGCCCTTGCCGTTCCCCGTGTTCACCACGAGGACGCCGCGGTCGATCGTCGCCCTGGCGATGCGACGGTCGATCAGCTCCTTCTTCCGGCGCATGCGGTCACGGTGACGGGCTTCCTCGTCCATCTCCTGCCAGGGTACGGCGTCGTTCATGCGTGCGCCGTCTTGCCGTCACGCGAACGCGGGGCGAAGCGGAAGACCAGCGCCTGCACCAGCTGCGACGCGAGCACGTAGCCGGCCGCCGCGCGTACGAACAACGGCGCCCATTGGGCGAAACGCTGCACGTACTGGGTCATGTTGGGATCCGTGTAGCGGCCACCAAGCCAGTAGAACGCACCGTTGGATACGGCATAGGACAGCGTCGCACTGACGATGATGCCCATGAACACCAGGGCATGCGATCCCAGCGAGCCGTCGTAGCGCGGAGCCACCCACCGGCCGGCGTACCAGAGCACGGCGTACGCCAGCGGCAGGAACGAGTAGGCCACGGTGATGCAGAAATCGCTCACGCCCGCATAGCTCACCGAATACCAGTCGATCAGGACCGAAAGGACCACGAAGCCGAGGAAGGCCACGTGCTTGCGCAGGTAGATGCCACCGAGGAAGAACAGCGCCATGGAGGCATCGGGAAGGTGCAGGGCATCGCCGAAGTGATTGAAGCGCGTGGCGATCATCACCAGCGCGAACACGCCGGCGACGGCGGCGAACAAGGGACGTGAGAGCGGTTTCATCGTATGACCTCGCAGGTGGGACGGTTACGAACGGGGCTGGTAACGCAGCGTGAGCATCCAGTTGCGGCCCGGCTGGTTGTAGTAGCGGGCGGTCTCGTAGTGGCGATCGAACACGTTGTTCGCCGACAGCTCGACCTTCCATGCGGCATCGAAGGCATAGGCCATGCGCAGGTCGGTCAGCGCATAGCCGCCGAGGCGGTTGGCGTTGGCGGTATCGTCGAAGCGGTATCCCGAAGCGAATACGCTGGCACCGACGCTGAATGCGCCGAAGCTGCGATCGACGTCGACATTCGCCGTACGGCGTGCGCGACGCGGCAGCAGGTTGCCGTGGGTCACGTCGTCGGTGTCGTCGATCGGCTGCAGCCAGGTGGCGTTACCGGCGAGGCGCCAGTCACCGATCGTCGTGTCGGCCGCCAGTTCCACGCCACGGATGCGCGAGCGATCGATGTTGTTCGCACCGCCGAACGGGAACAGCGGCCCGCTCAGGCTGGAATCGAACACGATCAGGTGGTCGATCTTGTTCTGGAAGGCGTTGATGGACCAGTTGCCCCAACCCGGCGTGCCGCGCAGGCCCAGTTCCCAGTTCTTCGACGTTTCCGGACCGAGGTCCGGGTTACCGTAGTCGGGGAAGTAGAGGTCGTTGAAGGTCGGCGCCTTGAACGCGGTGCCGTAGCTGCCGGTGACGCGCAGCGTTTTCGTCAACGCGTAACCGTATTGCAGGCTGCCGGTGGTCTTGCCGCCGAACTGGCTGTTCTCGTCGCGGCGCAGGCTGCCCTGGATCGAGCTGTCACCGAACTCCTGCTGCCATTGCGCGAACAACGCATGGTTGCGGCGCGAATCGACGAGATAGTCCGTGTTGCCGACGACGCGATCGCGCTGCCAGTCGAAGCCCACGGTGGTGAGGCCGGCGCTGCCACCGACGCGGCCGAGATCCGCCTGCAACGAGGCGACGTCGCGATGCGTGTTGAAGGTATCGGCGTAGACGCTGTCCTCGTAGTCGGTCGACAGGTCTTCGCTACGGCCGACGTTCGCGGTGATCACGACGTCCTGCATCGGCTTGTAACGCACGCGGCCACCCAGCACCTGGGTAGCGCCTTCGGCGAAGTTGCTGCTGGTGCCGTCGTAGTGGTTGCGTCCTTCGGTGCGCGTGGCCGTGGCGTCGGCATCCCACTGCTCGTCGAAGCGCCAGCCGCCCTTCAGCGACAGCGAGTTATTGCGGTAACCGTCCTTGTCCGGCTCGTAGGTGAAGCAACCGGCACCGCCCGGGCTGGGCTTGCCGCGACAGGAGTTGATGCCGTCGGTCTGGTCGTGGGTCGCTTCCACCGAGTACCAGCCCTGCGTGCCGCGACCGGCGAAGCCGACCGAGCCGCGTGCCGTGTCGTAGCTGCCCACGCCCACCGAGAAGTTCGGCACGAAGGCACCCTGCGGCTGACGGGTGAAAATCTGGATGACGCCGCCGAGGGCGTCGGAACCATACAGGCTCGAATAGGGCCCGCGCACGATCTCGATGCGCTCGATCTGGTCGACGGGAATGTCCTGGAAAGCGGCCGTGCCCGACGTGGCCGAGCCGATCTTGACGCCATCGACCATCACCATCACATGGTCGGCTTCGGTACCCCGCAGGAATACGGAGGTGGCCTTGCCGGGGCCGCCGTTGTTGGCGATGGACACACCCGGCGTGCCGCGCAGCAGATCGGCGAGCGAACGCGGCTGCAGGCGGTCGATATCGGCGCGGTCGATCACCGTCGACGCGGCGAGGACCTGGTTCTGCGTCTGCTCGGTACGGCTGGCCGTGACGACGACCTTGTCCAGGTCGGTGGAGGCGTCATCGGCGAACGCTGTGGCGGGCACGAGGAAAGCCATCGCGATGGAAGCCGCGAGGGTGGAAGAACGGAATGACACGGTGAAACTCCCTGCTGACCGCGCCTACCCGCGCGGCATGAATGGCGAGGGACAGGCGGCAGGGTTTCGCGGGAGCGGAGACGGCGGGAAGACCGGCGGCCACCCACGACATGGCCCTCCGCCAGTCCGGTGTACCTCGAGGCCGGTCTCCGGGCTCGCGAGCGCAGGGAATCCCTGCCGGACGGCGCCTTCCCATGCCTTGGCACAGTGGCTTTATGCCGACCTTTTGCTCGCCTACCGTTGCGGGGGCAGCTCCGGAATGGCGGCGACCTCGAAAGGCCGCGCGCGTCACCGGATTCCCGTTTCAATCCGCGGCGCTGACGCCTTGGATCACCTTGGGCGGCGACAGTGTATCCGAACGCGTGGCGCGCCGGTCACGCCAGCGAAGGAAAGGCCGCTCCACCGCGTAGTGCAGCAGGGCGCCACCGGCCAGCGTCGCAAGCGTGTAGATGGCGAATCGCAAGAAACGGTGGTCGGCAAGATGGCCGTCCAAAGCGGCCTGCACCAGGGTGAACACGCCCTTGTGACTCAGGTACAGGCTGTAGGAAGCCCGGGCCAGCCAGCCGGCGCCGGGGATCTCCAGACGAGCGAGCCATGTCGATCCCGATGACGCGGCCACCAGGGCCGCCATGCCCATCGCGAGCAGCGGATAGCCCAGGACGCACGGCCAGAAATCGCTGCGCGCGCCATCGAACAGCACGAGGCACGCCGCCAGCACCGCTAACCCCAGGGCAAGCACGGCGTTCGCGCGCGCGTGCAGCCATGCCATGGCTTGCGGCCGGTAGATGCGGCACGCGGCGAGCGCGACGCCTGCGACGAGCCCGTCCAGGCGAGACCAGGTCGGGTAGTACAGGTAACGCAGGTAGATGAGCCCATCGTTGCCGTCGCTGGCCACGGCGGGCGCGTACAGGTGCGTCCACAACCAGGCGCGCAGCACGATGCCGCCGATGACGACGGCGGCGCACATCGCGACGAACTTCCACGGCGCCGGTCGACGTGTCAGCGCGAAGGCCAGGAAGGGAAACACCAGGTAAAAATGTTCTTCCACGCACAACGACCACACGTGCGAGAAGGCATAGTTGCGGCCGTCGTCGAACTTCAGGTTGAAGGTGAACGTGAGGAACTGCCAGAGCGGTTGCATGCCCGGCGTCTCACGCCACGCGGGCCAGAACACATACAACGCGAGCACGACGAAAAAGGCGGGGAGGATGCGTACGAAACGACGCTGGTAGAAGGCGACGAAATCCAGCGTGCCCGTCGTATGCAGCGACTTCAGCACCTGCGAGCCGATCAGGTAACCGCTCAGCACGAAGAACAGGTCGACGCCCATCCAGCCCGACCACTCGAGCTTCGAGAACCCTTCGCCGAGGCCACCGACAAGATAACTATGGAACAGCATCACCCACGCGATCGCGACGGCGCGAAGGGTATCGAGTCCTGGTGTGCGCTGCATCGTCGTCATCCCCCGTGGTCGCCGCATGGTGCGCCCTGCCCGTGCTCATTCCGGGCGGGATATATGGCGTTTCCATGGCGGCGTTGCAGGAGGGACATCCGGTTGGGATACGATCCGGCGAGGTGATCGGTAGCTTGGGGGAAATCAGGATGACGGAATCGGTTCGGGGCACGCTTGCCTGCGTGGGCCTGGGGATGACGCTTGGCTCGCACCTGACGCCATTGGCGCGCAGCCATATCGAATCGGCCGATGTCGTCTTCGTCGGTGTCTCCGATGGCGTGGTCGAACAATGGGTCCAGCGCATGCACCGGGACGTGCGCAGCCTCCAGTCGCTCTACGCGGACGACAAGCCACGCAAGGACACCTATCGGGAGATGGTCGAGACCATGCTCGGCGAGGTGCGCGCGGGGCGTCGCGTATGCGGCGTCTTCTACGGTCATCCGGGGGTGTTCGCGCAGGCGCCGCACGAGGCGATAGCGCGGGCACGCGATGAAGGCTTCATTGCGCACATGGAGCCCGGTGTCTCTTCCGAGGATTGCCTCTACGCCGACCTCGGTGTCGATCCCGGCCGGTTCGGTTGCCAGCATTTCGAGGCCACCCAGTTCATGTTGAACCGGCGCATGGTCGACACCTCCGCGTGGCTGGTGCTCTGGCAGGTGGGCATCGCCGGTGACCTCAGCGGCGGCCGCTTCGAGACCGATGCGCGACGGCTCGAACTGCTGGTGGAGGTGTTGTGCCGCCACTATCCCGGCGAGCACGAGGTCGTCGTCTATCGTGCCGCGACCCTGCCCTTCCAGAAGCCGCGCATCGAACGCCTGCCTCTGTCAGCCCTTACGGATGCGGCACTCGGCATGTCCGACACCCTGGCGGTTCCGCCGGCGCGCGCGCTGGAGCCCGATCCGGCCATGCGGGAACGACTCGCCGCCTTGGCCTGCGAATCCTGAACGAAGACGCCTTCACGTTCCTGACCGGCGTCACATGCCGTCTCCGCGTTATGATCGCGACGCGCGCGGTCACCTGGGGAGGTGCCCGGCGTCCATCCAAGGGGAAAACATGTCGAACGTTATCGATTTCCTGGCACGCATGGGCGGCGACGCCTCGCTGCGCGCCGCCGGCTCCACCGAACTCGCCCTCGAACTCGCCGCCGCGGGCGTCGACGGCGACATGGCTCGCGCGATCCTCGCCGGCGACGACCAGGCGCTGCGCGGCGAAGTCGCGCCGGGCGTGTTCTACGCGATCCAGCTCGACCGCGAGAACGAAGACGAAGATCCGGTGCAGGAAGACGACGACGAGGTGTCGTCGATCCGTCGCGCACGCAGCGCGTAAGCGCGTGGCCATGAAGGCATGATCCGCCGCGCCGGACGCCACCTCGGGGTGGCGATCGTACTGCTCACGCTGGCGATGCACGCCGGCGCGGCTCTTGCGCAACTCAAACCCGGGGAAGACGCGACGGCGACGCTCACGCACGCCGACGCGACGAAGACCTCCAGCCACCCGGAATTCGTGGAGACAATCGCGCGCCTCGGCCGCGACGCCCCGCGACTGACGGCACCGCAACGTGACCATCTGCGTTACCTCGAAGCCTGGCAGGTTGCCTACGCAGGCGAGTACGAAGCCGCGGTACCGCTACTCGAGACCGTGATCGGCAGCTCGTCCAACGCGACGCTGCGGTTCCGCGCCACGGCCACGCTGATCAATATCCTCGGTATCGGACATCGCTACCAGGATGCCTTCTCCCGCCTGACCGAACTCATCGATGCGCTGCCCCTGGTGAGCGACCCGCGCGCACGGTTGCAGGGACTGGGCGAGGCCGCACAGATGCTGACGGCCGCCGGCCAGTACGACCTGGCCGCCGATTACGCCGACCGGATGATCCAGAGCACGCCCAACGGCGACAGCGCCTGCAAGGGAACCTTCATCAAGCTGCATGCGCTGTACCGTGGCAAGCGGATGCAGGGCGACGATCCGCGATACGCCCAGGGCATCGCCGACTGCGAGTCCGCCGGCGAAAACCTCATCGCCAACGCGCTGCGCGCCGACGTGGCCGAGAGCGCCATCGACGCCGGCCGCGCCGCCGACGCCGTCGCGATGCTGGAAAAACGCTATCCCGCGGTGCTGCGCGACCAGTATCCCAGCCTCATCTCGCAATTCGAATCGTTGCTCGCCCGTGCCCACTGGGAGACGGGTGACATCGATGCCGCCGAGAAATACGGCCATGCGGCCGTCGACAGTGCGATAGCCGGCGAATATTCCGAGCCGCTCGCCGTCGCCTTGCGCACGCTTTACCTTGCCGCGAAGAAGCGTGGTGACTTCGAGGCGTCCACCAGCTGGCTCGAACGCTACATGCAGGCGGACAAGGGCTACCTGGACGATGTGAGCGCCCGCGCCATCGCCTACCAGGTGGTGAAGCAGCAGGTCGTCTCCAGCCGGATGGAAGCCGACGCCCTCGATCGGCAGAACCAGATCCTGCACCTGCAACGCGAAGTCGACCGGCGTTCCATGGAAACCAGCCGCCTGTACATCCTGCTGCTGATGACCGTGCTGGCGACGATCGGCCTCTGGCTCGTTCGCACCAAGCGTTCGCAGCTGCGTTTCATGAACATGGCCCGTCGAGACAGCCTCACGGGCATCTGCAACCGCCAGCACTTCGTGGAGAAGGCGACGCAGACGCTTGCCGCCGCACGCAAGGCAGGCAAGCCCTCCTGCCTGATCCTCTTCGACCTCGATCATTTCAAGCTGGTCAACGATACCTACGGACACTCCGAAGGCGATTGGGTGTTGCTCCGCGTCGTGGCCGAATGCCGGGATCACCTGCTCGACGACGATGTCTTCGGGCGCCTCGGTGGCGAGGAGTTCGCCATCCTTCTGCCATATGCCGACGAGGCCGCGGGCGCGAAACGCGCGGAGATGATTCGCGCGGCCATCGCCATGCATCCGGCCAACGATCCCTCCACGGCGCATGTGACCGCCAGCTTCGGCGTCGCCTGCACGGTGCGCCACGGCGACGACCTGGACCGCCTGCTCGTGAAGGCCGACGAAGCGCTCTACCAGGCCAAGGCCGAGGGTCGCAATCGCATCGCCATCGCCCTTCCCGACGAACCCGCGAGCGCTCCCGAACCCGAGGTCGCGCTCGCAACCGCTCCAGCGGCGTGGGTGGCGCGCTCTTAGGCGCAGCGATGCAGCGCGGCGAGTAACGCCTCGATATAGGTGCGGCTGGCGCGCAGGGCCGTTCCATCACGCAAGCGAAGCACGGCATCGCGATTGGAACGCGAACGCAGCTCCAGCACCTGGTCCACGCGCACGATGGCCGAGCGATGCACGCGCAGGAAGCGTGCTGGATCGAGTTTGCGCGCCAGTGCATGCAGCGGTTCACGCAGCAGGTGCCGCTGTCCACGGGAATGAAGGACGGCATAGTCGCCATCGGCCTCGATCCACTCGACCTCGTTCGTGTCGACGAAGCTGACCTTCGCGCCCACGCGAATCGCGAAGCGCGTCGGTGTCGCGGGCGCCGTCGTGCGCCCGAGTTGCCGCCGCACGCGATCGATCGCCTCGACGAAACGTTCGTCGTCGATGGGTTTCAGCAGGTAGTCCACGGCCTGGAGTTCGAACGCACGGACGGCGAAATGCTCGTGCGCGGTCAACAGGATGGCCAGCGGACGTTCCGCGAGCGGTATGGCGCTGAGCGCATCCAGGCCATCGCGACCCGGCATCTGCACATCGACGATGGCCACATCGACGCTGTCGCGGCGAAGCGCGGCAAGGCCATGGCCGTCCGCGACCTCCGCCACGACGGTGATGTCGGCCTCGCCACGCAGGCGCGCGAGGACGCCCGCCCGGGCGAGTGGTTCGTCATCGACCACCGCCACGCGGATCATGCGGCCACCCGCCAGGGCAGTTCCACGCTGACGCGCCAGCCCGATGTCGATGGACCGGCCTCGAAGCGATGCGCGCCGGGATACAGCGCATTCAGGCGCGCGCGTACGTTCGCCAGTCCGACGCCGCTGTCGTGCACGCCGACGGGCCCGGGTACGTCGTTCTCAACGGTGACATGCAGGTGATCGGCGTCGCGCTCGATGCGAATGACCAGGTGCCCGGGTTCGGCGCGGGGTGCGATGCCATGGCGTATCGCATTCTCCACGAGCGGCTGCAGCAGCAGATACGGCAGCGCGGCATCCAGGACATCCGGGCCCGCCTGCACGTCGACACGCAGGCGTTCGCCAAGGCGGGCTTTCTCGATATCGAGATACGTCGACGTGAAAGCGATCTCGTCCGCGACGCTCACCTCGTGACCGTGTGTTTCCTCCAGCGTGGCGCGCAGGAAATCGCCCAGTCGCGCAATCATCCGGCTGGCGTCGCGCTTGCGATCGTCGTTGACCAGGGCCGAGATCGCGTTGAGGGTGTTGAAGAGGAAGTGCGGTTGCAGCTGGTAGCGTAACGCCCGCAACTCCGCGTCTCGTGCCGCCAGCCCGGCAAGGCGTACGCGCTCGGTCTCCGCGCGCAAGGCCGCGCGGTGCAGGACCATGGCCTGCAGGCCGCAGAAGGCGATCAGCGCCAGCCAGCAGCCATCGAGGCCACCGAAGACCCACGCCCAGCGAAAGTGCGCTCGGGTGGCGTCGCTGGCGATGAAGCGCAGCGCGATCAGCGCGTTCAGCACCGACATCGCATAGGTGGCCGGCAGGAGGATGCCGGCCATCGTCCACCAGCTGGCACCGCGCTTCCACAGGACGCGCTGCAACCAGCCGACGGGCACGATCCAGAACAGGTAGGCGACGGTGTAGAACAGGCGAAACGACAGGGTCTGCGCGTCACCGATGGCGGGCAAACCCATCACCAGCATGCAACCCAGCACGGGCAACCCGGCCACCCAGGCCATGCCCGGCGACACCGTCACGCTGCGATCTTCCTGCATACCCCGTCCTCGTGATCTCCCTGCCCCGCAGTATCGGTCAGAAGTTGGAGGAGTACAGCATCGAGGCGATCTTCCAGCCGTCGTTCGTTCGGATCAGCTGCCAGGTCTCCGCGCCCCGGTTTCCCACCTTGCCGTCCGCGACGAATTCGAAGTCGAAATAGACCGAGGCCACGCTGCCATCGGTCTCGATGCGCACGTTGTGGAAACGCTCTTCGATGCTTCCCTTCGCATTGCCCACGTAGTCCGCGAACTGCTGCCAGGTGCCCGCCTTGTAGCGCGGCACCTCGGGATGCTTGGCCTTGATCTTCTCGTAGCTGGCGTCGCCCAGCACCGTCCACCATGCCTTGCTGTCCGTGAGGAACAAGGTGCCCAGGGCGGCGCGGTCATGTGCCTTCAGCGACGCCTGGAAACGCGAGACGACTTGCTCGATCTCGGCCTTGGCGGAATCCGCGGCGGCGCACGGGAGCACGAAGAGGAAGGCGAGAGCGGCGAGCAGATGACGGATGTGCATGGGCTGGTCTCGATGATGGGTGCATCGAGAAAACCAGCGCGGGCGCCCCGCCGCCAGAGGACATGCGACGAGGCGGTCGATCGATGCGCTGAAGCGTGTGGCGCGGCGACCCCCATCACCCGGCGGGAGCCGCCGCTTCACATTACAGGCAGCCCACCAGCCCGTCGTAGGTGGAGTAACGCGACATGGGCAGCTTGGCGTGCAGCGGGTCTTCGCTGTTCATCACCTCGTAGAACGATTCCACCGGGGTGTCCTTGGCGAGCAGGAGCTTGCACTTGAAAAGCTTGGCCGTGGTCTGCACCGCTCCGGACTTCGGATTAACCGACGCGGCGCTACCGGAGAAGAGCCACAAGCACTGTTTCATCGTGCCCTTCGTGCTGTCGACCGAGCAACGCAGCTGCATCGGCCGCAGGTTGGCATATTCGCCTTCGCAGAAAGTGTCGCCGCAGACCTTGTCGAACCCGGCACCAAGGTTGACTTCCGCCTGGAGGAAGCGATCCATGCCAGCCTCCGAGGCCGGCCAGTCGATGGCGTCGACATAGCGGGCCGGGGCGGGCGTGGTGTCGGCGAAAGCGGCGGCCGGGAGAACGAAGAGAACGGCGGCGAGCGTGTTTCGAAGCATCGTGATGACTCCGTGGTTGAGGAGCCACCTATGAAACGCTCATCGCCGATTCGGGTATGTCCCCGACCGCCCATGCGACTTTGTAGCGATCCTGCGCGGTCGTGGGTAGGAACAGCGGCTCCAGCGTACCGACCACCGACCTTTTGCGTGTGTGTGTGTGTGTGGGAGCCGCTTCAGCGGCGATCCCGCGTATGCGGGTCACGCTGTCGCGAGCATCCATCGCCGCTGAAGCGGCTCCCACAAGGGGTTTGATTTCTTGCCTGCTGCGGGATCGCCGCTGAAGCGGCTCCTACAGGGGTTTGCTTTCTTGTCTTTTGTTATAGCCAGCGGCCGTAGCGGCGGATGTAGATCGTCTTCATCACTTGCGTGAGCACGCAGTAGCTCACCAGCGTCAGCGCGAGCCAGGCGAAGTAGATACCCGGCAGCGGCTGCATGCCGATTCGCGCGCCCAGGCCCGAGTAGGGGATCAGCATGCCGATCACCATGATCGCGCCGGTCAGTGCCAGCACCGGGGCCGAGGCCATGCTGCGCAGGAACGGAATGCGCCGCGTGCGGATCATGTGCACCACCAGCGTCTGCGAGAGCAGGCCCTCGATGAACCAGCCCGACTGGAACAGCGACTGGTGCGCCACGTCGTTGGCGCCGAAGTAGTGCCACATCAGCCAGAACGTCGTGATGTCGAAGACCGAGCTGACCGGGCCAATCCACACCATGAAGCGACCGATGTCGCCGGCATCCCACTTGCGCGGCTGGCGCAGGTATTCCTCGTCCATGCGATCGAACGGGATCGACAGCTGCGAGAGGTCGTACAGCAGGTTCTGCACCAGGATCTGCAGCGGCAGCATCGGCAGGAACGGCAGGAAAGCGCTCGCCACCAGCACGCTGAACACGTTGCCGAAGTTCGAGCTGGCGGTCATCTTGATGTACTTCATGATGTTGCCGAAGGTGACGCGGCCCTCGACCACGCCCTCCTC
>DATNJP010000321.1:0-7331 GCA_035603855.1 Luteibacter sp.
TTCGCCCACCGTTGGCACCCACCCGTTGATGCGGAGGGGAAGGGAGGCGCGACGGGGTGCATCGGGGCCAATCATCACTTGAAAAGTGGCAAGGTCGGTCAACGGCTCGTTTGGACCCGAAGCCTGCAGCTCCTTGATGGGGTCGGATTGTTCCTTGAAGACGCCCCCGATTCTGAGAATCTGGACGAACGCCGCAGGCGGAATCGGGACGGTCCCGAAGGCCATGCCTGCACCGAGCAAGATTGCGGCGGGTGGCATCGTCTCCCGGGTCAGGGCGGGGACCGGTTTACCCGGCCTGAGCTTGCGGGGGTCCATGGCTCTCCGGATGAAATCGACCACATGGTCAGCCGTGAGGTAGGTATCCCACCCGTCGACCATGAAGGCGGTGCCAATGCCGCACGGTCCCTCGCCGTTGGTCGTCAGCACCGGGACGATGGCCCGCCGGAGGCCGAACGGGTCGCTGATGTGGAAAAGCTTGCCGATGCCGGCCTCACCCGGGTCGACGGGGCGAACTTTTCCGGGACCTTCCAGGTCTCGAAGGCGAGCACGCGGAACGGGACGAACGGCGCTCGCTCCGGTACACTCGTCCTGCGCTTAATCCCCTCGAACAGCTGGGCAATCCAGTTGGAAATCTTCTCCATGAGGGCTTCCCGGTGACCTGCGGTGGCAAATTGTCCGACTTGGCACAGGCTAGCGGAAGGCGCCTCGTTCTCCGCCTCTGGAGATGCGGGGTTGCCAATTCATATCAGTGGCGCTAGTATTGAATTCGGAGCCGCCTTCGGGACGCTTCTATAGACTCATCAAGCCGGTGACCAGATGAGTTTTGCCCCCTTCTCAGAAGGGCCCGACCATGAGTGGGTATAAAGAGCCGCCGGTGTTAGCTTCGAAAAAAGGGTCCCAGTGGGGCTCTTTTTTTTTGCTTCAGATACCGAGAATACGAACAAGTGCCGCTGTAAATGGCTCTTGATAGGCACCCCTGCCAACTATTGGAAGCGATTGTTTGACGTAGGCGCTCTCAATGAGCAAATTCGCCTCTAAAGGCTGGGTGGTTGAGGCGGCCTCGACAAGAAAATACGTTACATAGTAACCCTGCTTGTTGGCGAGTACTGCAACAACTGAAAACCCGTTGTGATGGTCTGTACGAAAACACCTCTTCGAGGGCAGCCCTTGCACAAACCCGCGCAAGTCGTAGTCGAAGGTTTGTTGATAACGGATAGGACAAAAGGAACGCGAGTCCGTCGGATAGTGGTAGAGGTCGTTAGGATTGAACGCGGGATTTTTTTTGCCGTTTGTGAAGCAGTGGTGCGAAAAACCGACGTTCACATTAACCGTGAAGGACGGCTTCTGGGGGCGACCAGGGCTTGTATCACGCGCGGCAGCGGTATGGCTGAAAGCGAATGCATCTAGGTGACTCAGATCAAATTTTTCCGTGCCACGGATGTGCGGCGCCCAGACATAAGGTGCGTATTTCATATCTTCCCTGAAGGTGTGGGTAGGCGCCTTGCGCAGCGTCGACCGCCGATAAATTACGAGACAGCGGTCACATGGTAATGATGGTGCATCATTTAATCCCTTGTATCTAGGGGAGCCCTGGGGTACCCCAGCGGTGTCATGGCTTGGAAATGCGGGTGCCGAGGTAGATTCGAGACTAGCTGCAGCCCTATGATTGGGACAAACCTTGGGACACATCCCCGGGCTTTGACTGACATGCCAAGCCTTCTGTGGCGCCTTGGCTGGGAGTTCCAGGATGATCCTAGTCTCCCAGCCAACACTCAAAAGGCCCTGATCATTCAGGGCCTTTTGTTTTTTTGGGCGTTGAATCCATACGCGCCGCCTGACGCATCAAAGTCTGCGTGGCCGCCATCCCGGCGGTCTGCCTGCATCCCTCAGGGAAGGCAGGTCCTCACGGAGGCCAGGACCGATCATGCGTCGTCCCTCAGGATTCATCGGTAAGATTCATAGGTCACGTCTTCTCTCGGCGCTCGCACTGCTCGCCGTGGCCATTCCATGCGTGGCGCAGACACCCGCCTCCACGCTGGCCTGGTTCCCTGACTCGCCAGCGGGCGTCATCGCCCGTCAGGTCATCGAGCTCGTCAACGGCGACACGCCTGCGCAGCTTCGCCAATGGGCACGCACGGCCACGGTCAACCTGCAAATGGTCTGGGAAACCCGGGCCGCGATCGCCTTGACCAGTCATGGAGGGCCGAGCAATCCCTGGATGCTGGTCGAGCACATCGCCGGCATGCTTGCCGCAGTAAGCGAAGCACGCTAAAGGCCTGGTGCAGCCGCGCCCGGTCCACCTTCCACCCACTACGGACTTTCGACCATGGAATTCATCGTCATCCCGATCTTCGTCACCATGGCTCCCGTGCTGATCGTGCTGATCGTGCTGCGCTATCGCAGTCGACAGACGGCAGCGCGCTACCAGGCCCTCTTGCAACTGGCCGAGAAAAACGTCGCCCTGCCAGCGGAGCTGCTGGTCGAGTCGGCGGCTGTTTTCAGTGAGCGCCGCCGTGCGCTGGTACTGATCGGTGCCGCATTGGGCATCATGGCGACCCTGCTGGCGCTGCCGGTGCACTTCGACGACGGGCAGAGCCTTCGCAGCTTCTGGGGCCTGGGGTTGTTGCCGCTGATGACCGGCCTGGGCTATCTGCTGAGCTGGCGCCTGAACCAGCGCGAGGATGCGCGTGCCTGATAGCGCGGCCGAGGCCGCCATCGATCGCGGACTCGTCTCCCGGGCCTTGCTGGGTAACGATCGCCGCGCATTCGAGAACCTGGTGCGCCGTCACCAGGGGATGGTGCGCGCGCAATTGCGTCGGCTGCTGCACGGTGACCATGCCGCAGCCGACGACCTCGCGCAGGAAACCTTCCTGCTCGCCTGGCGCAAGCTCGACCAGTTCCGCGGCGAGGCGCGATTCGCCACCTGGCTCTACCGGATCGCTTATTCCTGCTTCCTGCAGGCCATCCGGAAACGGCCTGCAGCGACTGACGCCGCCAGCGATCTCGACGATCATGACCTGGCGGCACCGGACCGGGCGATGGATCTGGAGCTCGACCTGGCAAGGGCGATGCAAGCGCTGTCGGAAAGCGAGCAGGCCGTGCTGTTGCATTGCGTGCAGTTGGGCCTGAGCCATGAAGAAACGGCCTACGTGCTGGCCATGCCGCTGGGCACGGTCAAGACCCACGCGCGCCGGGGCAAGGAAAAACTGAAAAGCCATCTGGCGGCGTGGGAAGACGCGCCGCATGAGGAACGATCATGAACCACGATGAAGATCGCATCGACGAACTGCTCCGGCGTTCATTCGAGGGACCCGTCGCCGACGATGGATTTGCGGGTCGCGTGATGCTCGCGGTCCCCGGGCGCCGTCGACGCGTCGCATGGCCGACGCTCGTCGGCGTGGCTGCCGGCATCGCCGTGACCTGGGCGTCGTTGGCGACATCGTTGTCGCCTTCACTATCGTCGCAGCAATGGTTCGGCGGTGGCGCCTCTTTCGTTATCGTCGGGATGGCGGGTGCTGCCGTGCTGTCGCTTCTCGCATGCTGGTGGGGTTTGTCCGAGGGGAGCCGACAGTGACGCGTCGGCGGCCCTTTGCGTAAGTCCGGTGGCGCTATACTCGGGTGACCATGTCCCACGCCCGCCATCGTCGCAAGCGATGCGCCGATGATGCATTCACCGGCGACGGGCATGACGTAGTCAACTCCAGGCCATCATCGAGTGGCCGAAGCGGAGACCTCCCGCTGGCAGGACGACGTCTCCGGTTCCGCGCCCCGCGGCCGGGCGGAACCGTTGATGATTCGCCGCACCGATCCCCAAGGCTTCGGAGCGCGTCCTCATGTCGATCAATGAAGAAAAACTCAATGCATTTCTAGGTAAGGCCGTCGGCGATCTCGGCGCGGCCTATAGCGCGGTACTGGTGCTGCTCGGGGATGAGCTCGGCCTCTACAAGGCGCTGGCGAAGGAATCCCTCACGCCGGCCGAATTGGCCGCCCGCACTGGCACCAACGAGCGCTACATGCGCGAATGGCTGGGAAACCAGGCCGCCGGTGGTTACGTCGATTACGACCCGGGGTCTGGCAAATACCAACTCAGCGAAGAGCAGGCCGCGTGTCTCGCCGATCCCGCCGGACCGGTCGATCTCGCGGGCGCATACGAGATCGCGCTCGCGCTGTATCACACGTATCCGCGCGTGCGCGATAACTTCCGCAGTGGAGCCGGGATGGAGTGGGGCGAACATCATCCCTGCCTGTTCCATGGTGTCGAACGGTTTTTCCGTGGTGGCTACCACTCGCACCTCCTTGCGACGTGGCTGCCCGCACTCGACGGCGTCGTCGACAAGCTCGGCCGTGGTGGCAAGGTGGCCGATGTCGGTTGCGGGCACGGCGCCAGCACGATCCTCATGGCGAAGGCCTTCCCGGCATCGCATTTCGTCGGTTACGACTACCACGCACCCTCGATCGACGTGGCACGCGAGCGGGCGAAGGCGGCTGGCGTGAGCAACACGTCGTTCGAACAGGCGGATGCGTCCGGCTACAAAGGTCGCGACTTCGATCTCATCGCGTTCTTCGACTGCCTGCATGACATGGCCGATCCCGATGGCGCGGCCCGGCATGCGAAAGACTCCTTGAAAGACGATGGCACCTGCATGATCGTCGAGCCGTTCGCGGGCGACAGCACCGCGGATAACCTCAATCCCGTCGGTCGTGTCTATTACGCCGCGTCGTCGATGATCTGCGTGCCGGTATCGCTCGCGCGCCACGGTCCCGCGCTGGGTGCGCAGGCCGGAGAGGCTCGCCTGCGCAAGGTCGTGGTCGATGCGGGCGGGTTCCGCAGCTTGCGTCGCGCGGCCGAGACGCCGTTCAACATCGTGCTCGAAGCCCGTCCGTGATGAGGGCAGGCCGCGTCGCGGACTGAGGCGAGCGGCGCCCCGGGATCCCCTGCCTGGGCAGGGGATCTCATTGCTCGTCAGGGCGTCGGATCGTTGGTGACTTGCGGGTCGAGACCGATGGTCTGAGGGTTCTTGCGGTCTTTCACGACGACGAGCACGACGGTGAGCTGCTTGACCGTGTTGGCATGGTACATCTCGATGGAATTGTTCTTGTCGGTCCTCTTTACGCCGGTGATCTGGTCGCGCGCATCCGTCGTGAAGATGTCCGACATCTCGAAGCGCTTGTCCTTGCCGCTATCGTTGAGGCTGTAGACGATCTTCGTATTCACACTCGTGACATGCACGCGGTCGGGATCGAACGAATAGTTGTACTTCCGATCGCGCGTCTGCAGCTGACCCGGTTTGGGCTCCTGGCCGGGGATGGCGTCATCGATCGTGACGGCGACATCGATGGTGGGTCCGTCGTTGGGGATGGTCACGTGTACTTCTCCTCAGGGTTGATGAACGAACGACTCGAACGCGGGTGCGCGGTAGCCCGCATCACGCAGACGTTCCAGATGGTTTTCCGCTTCGTCGGCGCGGCCGAGTAGCAGGAGTGCATGGATGTATGGTTCGAGCAGCCGCGGATCGCGGCTATGCAAGGCTTGTGGTTGCAACTCGTCGATCGCGCGACGCCAATGGAGGATCGCCTCGTCGGCATGCCCCAGCGCACGGGCCGCTTCGCCTTCCGCGATGCTCGCGGAGGCCGTCAGCAGGCGCGTGGCCGAGTTCGGTTTCGAACCTGGCACCGGTGACAGCAAGCGGGCCGCATCGGCCGCGGCATCCAGCGCCCTGCTGACCGCCCCCTGGCGAAGCAGCACGCCACTCTGGTATGTGCGATTGAGTGCGAGCAGGTTGCGCCAATCGACCACCCTGGCGTCGATCGTCAACAGGCTTCGCAACAGGCGTTCGCCTTCCGTGAGCCAAATCGAGGCACGCGCGCCGTCGCCCATCCCGAAAGCCAGCCATCCCTGCTGCGTGCGCGCCCATGCAAGATCGCGCTGCCAGCCCCGATTGTCGGGGACATCGCGAACCAGCATGGCGAACGTGTCGGCGGACGACGCATAGACGGACGCGGCGTCCGTCACGCGGCCGAGATCCGCCTCCGCACGAGCCACATGCAGCTCCGCGAGGGCGCGACGATAGAGCCAGCGATTCGTCGGTGGGCCCTCGTCACGAGCGGCAAGCACCGCCACGCGTTCTTCTTCAAGCGCGCGAAGTGCCCGCTGCAGGTCGCCACGTTGCTGTTCGGCCGCCGCCATCCAGCTCATCGTGTCCGCCAGCTCGAGCCAGGTGGTGCGATCGAGCGGGCGCATGCCGAGCACGCGTTTCTTGAACCCGACGGATGTGTGGAAGGATGCGATGGCGTCGTCCAGGCGATCCGCGCGAAGCGCGGCGGAGCCGAGGCAGTTATGGGCGTAGGAAAGCTCCAGCCAGGCATCCGGGTCGTCCGGCTCCAGCGTCGCACGCCGCGTCGCGTCATCGAGGTACGCCAGCCATGATCGCCTTGCATCGTCGGCGTGGCCCCGGGTCGAGGCGATCTGCGCGCGCCAGAAGTCGATCTTTCCGCGCTCCGCGAAGGCGGCGGCATTCGCTGGGGTCGAGTCGAAGAGATGGCGAAGGCTCGCGTCCGCGGCCAGAAAGGCCTGTTCGGCGGCGTCGACGTCGCCACGCGCGTAGCGGATCTCGCCAACCTGGCGTAACCCGCGGGCTTGCCGCAGCACGTCCGCTGGCACGTCCGCCTGCCAGTCATGGGCCAGCACGGTCATCGCCCGGCCCGTCACGTCATC
The DNA here is from genome assembly GCA_035603855.1 of Luteibacter sp. Taxonomy (GTDB): domain Bacteria; phylum Pseudomonadota; class Gammaproteobacteria; order Xanthomonadales; family Rhodanobacteraceae; genus Luteibacter. Next base: position 6,716 of record DATNJP010000321.1, read on the forward strand.
GAGAAGATCGAGGCGGCCGAGGGCATCGAGGTGTTCATGCATGTCCCCGAGCATGAAATCGATCAGGCCTTCCGCATCGGCGCGGCGCGCTTCCGCATGATGCTCCGCGCGTCTGGCATCCACCGCGGCTATCGATGAGACGGTCGCCAGCACGACGATGACCGCGGCCATGGCGACCATGGTCGCCACGCGCAGGCGCGCATGCCAGAGCGAGCGCCGTATGAATTGCCGTTGTTCCTCGGCCAGGGGTGGTTGCGCCGTGCGATAGAGCACGCGCGCGTCCGCGAGCAATTGGCCGCGCGGAAGCAGGTGTTCGCGACGGCGGTCCTCGTCGGACCAGCGCTTGCCCATGGTGGCGATGCGCGCACGCGAACGCAGCATGGCGCGATGGGCATCAATCCACGCCACTACGCGCGGCCAGTGTCTGAGCAAGGCCTCATGGGCAACGGTGAAGCACGGTTCGTCGTCCTCGAGGAGGCTCACGAGTAGCCGTGCGTTGACGAGGTCGTGCAGCACGATGCGTTCGTCGTCGTCGATGTCGCGCCAGCGCACCACGCGCGCAGTGACTTCGTCCCCGTCGCTGGCGAGGGCGACGAGCCGGTGGAGTATGCGTGGG